>CAZIRA010000021.1:0-23310 GCA_964541615.1 uncultured Paludibacter sp. | reverse complement strand
AATCAGATGGAAGAAAGGATCGGTGAAGGGTTTAAGGGTGAAAGGGCGATAATCCTGCCTTATAATATCAGAGATTTGCTGGCTGCCAATAATATTACCAGGCAGCTTTACGTAACTCATATTGGTTATTATCCGGACGCTAAATACCATTTTAGAAAAAGGAAAGAGGGTACCAATCAATTTTTACTCATTTACTGCGAGAAAGGAGCCGGATGGATAGAATTTAATAACGAGATATTCCAGCTCACGAGAAACAATACGTTTATTCTGCCTGCCAATCAGCCTCATGCGTATGGAGCAGATGGCAAAAACCCCTGGAGCATTTACTGGATGCACTTCACCGGCTCCAATGCTGCCATGTTTTCACACATAACAGGAAAAATTATTGATACTTCTGAAGCTCACAACAGCCGCAATACGGACCGGATACAGTTGTTTGAGGAGATTTATCAAAACCTGGAGATGGGATACAGCTTTGAAATTCTTGAATATACGAGTTTTTGCCTGATGTATTATCTGGCTTCTTTGAAATATCTGGATCAGTATCGAAAAATTAAGACAATCAAAGAACCGGACATTATACAGAAAAGTATTTTGTTCATGAAGGATAATTTAGAGAATAAGTTGACCCTGGAGGAAATTGCCCACTCAGTAGGTTATTCAGCTTCACATTTTAGTAATTATTTTATGAATAAGACGACTTTCCCTCCTTTTGACTATTACAACCAGTTGAAAATTCAAAAAGCGTGCTCGTATCTGCAGTTCTCCGATTTGAAAATTAAAGAAATCGCTTACAAACTTGGTTATTACGACCAGTTTCACTTTTCAAAATCTTTTAAGAAAGAAATAGATTTAACACCCCGTGAATATCGAAAGAAATATAATCCTTAGAAACTTACGGCTGTCAGGAGTGTGCTAAATTTCAGGGAGATATACTTTATTGCAAAACTGCTTTTTCCCTTTGAAATCGATACCTCGGTTCTCGCTAAATCCATAAACATTTTACTGATGTTTTACTGTAGTACATACCTATAGAGACGAAGGTTTCTCATGAAGTTTCAAAAGTTGATTCATCACATTGGCTTTTGGATTATTATTACTAATTTTGCACATCATTATCAACTCCACTGCTTCGAACAGGCAAAAATTCAGCATTATGACACTTTCAGCGCTAACAGCCGTTTCTCCCGTTGATGGACGCTACCACTCCAAAACAGCCGTTTATTCCCAATATTTTTCAGAATATGCACTGATCCGTTACCGGGTTTTAGTGGAAGTAGAGTATTTCATTGCACTTTGTGAAATCCCTTTGAAGCAGTTAATGCCGGTTCCGGTTCTTGTTTTTCCCAAACTGAGAGATATCTACCTGAATTTTTCAGAAAATGATGCTGCCAAAGTAAAGGAAATAGAAAAAGTGACCAACCACGATGTAAAGGCTGTGGAATATTTCCTGAAAGAAAAATTTGACGAGCTTGGACTGGATGATTACAAAGAATTTATTCATTTCGGACTGACATCTCAGGACATAAACAATACATCGGTGCCAATTTCAATAAAAGCAGCCCTTGAAGAGGTTTACCTACCTGAAATGGACTTGTTGGTAAAAGCCTTGTCCTACAAAGCCGACGAATGGCGCGATGTCTCTATGCTTGCCAAAACTCACGGACAGCCGGCATCACCTACAAGGTTGGGGAAAGAAATAATGGTCTTCGTAAGCCGGCTGAACCAGCAGATGGAACAGCTGAAAATGGTGCCGCATTCTGGAAAATTTGGAGGTGCAACCGGAAACTTCAACGCGCACAACGTGGCATTTCCCACTCAGGACTGGAAAAAATTCGGCGATAGCTTTTTGAAAGAAAAACTTGGGCTGGAGCGTGAGCCCTGGACTACTCAGATATCCAATTACGATAATCTGGCTGCTCTTTTCGATGCGCTGAAACGGATAAATACCATTCTGATTGATTTCAGCCGGGATGTCTGGATGTATGTTTCGATGGAATATTTCAAACAGAAAATTAAAGCAGGTGAGGTGGGTTCTTCTGCCATGCCTCACAAAGTCAATCCGATTGATTTTGAAAATGCAGAAGGAAATCTTGGAATGGCAAATGCTGTGTTTGCATTTCTGGGTGAAAAACTGCCCGTTTCCCGTCTGCAACGTGACCTGACTGACAGCACCGTACTGCGTAATGTAGGTGTGCCGTTTGCTCACACCATGATTGCTACTCAAAGTTTACTTAAAGGGCTGGATAAGCTGCTGCTTAACGAAAATGCCGTTTACAGAGAATTGGACAATACTTGGGCTGTGGTAGCTGAAGGAATACAAACCATTCTCCGCCGAGAAAATTACCCAGAGCCTTACGAAGCGCTGAAAGCACTCACCCGCACCAACGAAGGAATTAACGAACGTACGATACGTGACTTTATTGAAACCCTGAAGGTGGAAGAACAGGTAAAAGAAGAGCTTCGTCGGATTACACCGAGGAATTATACAGGAATATAGTTTTAGTTCTGAGTTTCGAGTAAAAAACATGTTGGTTCTTTATGTCTTGATTCTAAAAGTCCGGGCTCTATAAGTCTAAATAAACCATCCGTCCGGAAAATTAACCAGATAAACCTGTTCGCTGGCACGTGTCAGAGCTGTGTAAAGCCATCGGTAATATTCGGTATTTATCTGGTCTTCCGGCAGGTATCCGTGGTCGATAAATACTTTTTTCCACTGACCGCCCTGTGCTTTGTGGCAGGTGACTGCATAGGCAAATTTCACCTGCAGTGCGTTGAAAAATTCGTTTTCGAGCACTTTTCGCACCAGTTTCCGGCGAACAGTAATTTCAGGATAATCTTCTGCCACAGCCGTAAAAAGCCGGTTTGTCATCTCGTTCATCTGTGCCGGATTTTCAGCGGTCAATCCATCCAGCCACACGCGGGCGTCAATTTCCCATCCGAAATCCAGTGATCGCAAGGTAAGATCAGCAAATTGAAAACCGTACATTTCCAATCGTTTTCTGATGCGGACTACTTCAAGCACATCGCCGTTGGCTATAAAATCTATCTCAGGATACGGTTTGTTCCAAAAATAATTATTTCGTGTAACCATCAGCAGGTCACCGTTTGAGAGCTGTTCCTCCCGCATCATCACGCGCGACCGGATGCCTTCGTTGTACATGTTGGCACGTTTGTTAGAGCGGGTCACCACAATTGTATCCTCTACGCCCACACCGCTGTACGATTTCTCTACAGTGTCAACCAGTTCCATACCACTCAATTTCACAATGTCTGAAAATCCATTCAGCCGAAACTTAGGATGGGTATTTGTTGTTTCTTGCGCTAAATGTAAACGCAGGTTGGTGGCATGATATAAAATACCGCTTTCCAGTGCCTGACGTACCACAAAAGTCAGTACAAATTCCTGCACTTTCAGCCCAAAACTCCTCAACTGGTTAACTTCCAGAGCCGGACTCTGGGTCTGTTCTACCGGTGGAAGCTGTGCGGTGTCACCAAGCAGCAGCAGGCTGCAGCCGTCACCGCTGTAAACAAATTCTATCAAATCGTCCAAAAGCCGTCCGCTCCCAAAAGCTGTTTCACCTCCTGAATTGGAGATCATGGAAGCCTCATCGACGATGAATAGTGTGTTTTTATGCAGGTTGTCTGATAGTTGAAACCGAAAGTCAGTAATGGATTTTTGGCGGTAAATTTTTTTGTGAATGGTGAAAGCAGGAAATCCGGAATAACCTGAAAGTACCTTTGCAGCACGTCCGGTAGGAGCGAGGAGCTCTGTTTTCTGCTCTAAACTGTTCAGTGCACGGACTAAAGCACTGACAATGCTCGTTTTTCCCGTTCCGGCATATCCTTTCAGCAAAAATGCTTTTTGGGTGTCGGCTGACATAATAAAAGCACCCAGCTGGTCTATCAAAACTGACTGCTGTCCAGTCGGTTCGAATCCAAATTCCTGCCTGATTTTTGTGCTGATAAAGTCGCTTAACATGCTTGCAAAGGTAGAGAATATTTTTTGCATATTTAGCTAAAGAAAAATTCAATTCCTTTGAAATAGCCATTAACCCCTAACTCCGCCAAATTTCCCGTTTATTTTCAAAAAAAAGTGCTATAATGCTTGTTATATCGCTTTTTTTTACATTTGAGCCACCTAATTATGTAGCTTATGTATTTACCGGAATGGGTTCAAAAATTCAAAGAACCGAAAACAGAAATCAAGATAGTCGGCGGTCATTTTTATAAATATCAAGTAGAATACCGCTATGACAAACAGAAAAGACGGACAGATAAAATAACTGTTGGACTACTTGGAAAAATAACAGAACAAGATGGGTTTATTCCGTCAGAGAAGCACCTGCTTAAAAAGAACGCAGAGAGAAGTATCGACCCCCTGCGAAGGTCGATATCAAGATGTATGGTGTGTACGGTTTGTTCAGTGAACTTTTAGATGAAGAGATTCGAGGAATGAAGACATTATTTGATACCAAAAATTTGGAAGTTTTGCTCTCCGCGGCCATGATGCGCTTTGCACACGAAGCATCGATAAAACGAATGCAACGTCTGCATCATCACGACTACTGTTCTCTGTTTTGGCATAAAACAGCATTGACCGATAAAACAATAACCGACACGCTGAGATACATCGGGGAAAACCGACAGCTCATTTTGGATTGGATGAAATCGCGTATTTTTGACAGTCCAAACAGCTTGCCCGAAGAGTTCGTAATGATAGACTCCACGCATGTTACCACAACCTCCAACCACCTGCACATCAATGCACCGGGATATAATCCCGATAAAAATTTTGATGAACAAATCCGTCTGATGCACATGTTTGCATCGGGACTGAAACAACCTGTTTATTACCGCTTGATAAATGGCAATATTACCGATGTCAGTTCAATGAAATTATGCGTGGAGGAGATGAAAACGGACAATGTGATTTTTATTGCCGATAAGGGGTTTTACAGCAAAGCAAATGTAAAAACACTGAATGACAATGAATTGAAGTACATGATTCCGCTCTATAGAAACAACAAATTGATTGATTTCACGCCATTGTACCAAGCTGATTTCAAGAAAAACGGTTCTTTCTTTGTTTATGAAAATAGGGTAATTTGGTATTACGCGTATCAAAAAGAAGGGCATAAATTCACTACTTTTTGGGATGAAAAACTCCGAACGGAAGAAGAACGAGACTATATTCTGCGTATGGGAACCCACCCGGAAGAATATAACAAAGAAGGTTTTGACAACAAACTGCACACCTTTGGAACGCTTACGCTGACGACAAACAAAGATGTTGAGCCACAAGTATTATATGAAAAATACAAACAGCGAAACGAAATAGAAGTGATGTTCGATTCGTACAAATATTTCTTGAAAGCCGACCGCATGTACATGCAAAACAGAATGGTACTGGAAGGATGGCTTATGGAAAATTTTTTAGCAATGATTGCTTATTACAAATTATATCAAAAGTTGAGAGAGGCAAAACAGCTAAGCAAATACTCTCCAAAGGATATAATCGAAATCTCAAAAAGCGTATCTAAAATAAAAATCAACGACAGGTGGCATATCTCGGAAACAACAAAGAAAACTAAAGACCTTTTCAAAAAAATAGAGATAAGCTACCTAATCGAGCGGAGTTAGGGATTAATACCATGCCCGACATACTAAAAAAAACCTCTAAACTAAATTAGAGGTTTTTTTGTGGGCCCAACTGGGCTTGAACCAGTGACCCCCTGATTATGAGTCAGGTGCTACTAACCAACTGAGCTATGGGCCCTCGTTTTATTCAAAAACGGATTGCAAAGGTAATATTTTTTAAGGGAAAATAAAAATATTAAATAAAAAAAATCTTGGTTGTAAATCACAAATTGGCTAACTCTGTCCAAACGAACCTCCGATAATATCGAGCAATTCGTTTGTAATAGCTTGCTGGCGGGATTTGTTGTACTGCAGATTGAGTTCTTGAAGCAGATCATCTGCATTGTCAGTCGCAATCTGCATTGCAATAGTGCGTGCCGCATGTTCTGATGCAGATGAATCAAGCAGTGCTGTGTACAATTTCAATCGGATAACTTTTGGTATCAAAACGCTCATGACTGATAATCTGTCCGGTTCTACCAGGTAGTTTTGGTGGATTTGAACTTTATTATCCGTCTGCAGTGTTTGGAAATTCTTCAATTCTATCGGCAGGAAAGCACTTTCAGTCAGCACTTGCGAACTTTTATTTTTAAAATGATAATAAATCAGTTCTACCCTGTCAATTTCCTTATTATCAAACATCTCCATCAACCTGCCAGCAAGTTCCTGCGCAGGCTGATAGGATGGTTTATTGATCATTTCGTCAAAGATTTCCTCCACGGCAAATCCCATTTTTTTTACAGCTTGGGAAACTTTTTTACCAATTGGAAATATCATAATATTTTCTTTCCCCAGATGGCTGTATTTTTCAACCGCAGAAGCAAGTTTTTTGGCAACATTTGAATTAAAACTTCCACACAAACTTGAATTGGACGAAAAGGCAACGAGAGCAACCCGTTTCACTTCCCTTTGTTCTGCGTAAACGGAAGAACTTTCCTCTTCTGCACTCAGAAAATTACTCAAAATTTGAGTCAATTTCTGCTCGTAAGGATAAAAACTTTCGATCTGTTTTTGAGCTTTCCTCAATTTTGCAGACGAAACCATTTTCATCGCAGAAGTAATTTTCTGTGTTGATTTAACGGATTGTATCCTCGATTTTATTTCTTTTAATGTAGCCATTTATTTAGACATTAGACTAATAGACAAAAGACTATCAGACTTCAAAACTACAAATTAAATTCTTCTCGCAACTTCTTCAGCCACTTTTTCCAAAATAGAAATCACTTTATCATCAATCACACCTTTCTTGATCACATCAAGCACTTCTTCCTGATGGAGCATTTCCAGTGTATTCAGGTATTCATTTTCAAATTCTGAAACTTTATCCAGAGGCACTTTTGAAAGAAGTCCGTGTGTACCGCAATAAAGAACAGCCACTTGTTTTTCTACAGGCATCGGTTTGTGTAGAGGCTGAACCAGCAACCGGGTGTTTTTCTGCCCTTTGTCAATGGTCATCGCGGTTACAGGGTCCATATCACTTCCGAATTTGGTAAATGCTTCCAGTTCGCGGAATTGGGCCTGGTCTATTTTCAGCGTTCCAGCCACTTTTTTCATTGCTTTGATCTGTGCATTTCCACCTACACGAGATACAGAAATACCCACGTTGATAGCAGGACGATTACCTTGGTTGAATAAGTCGGTATCCAGGAAAATCTGACCGTCGGTAATAGAAATTACGTTTGTTGGAATATATGCAGCAACGTCACCAGCCTGAGTTTCAATCATCGGGAGAGCTGTCAGTGAGCCACCTCCTTTTACTTTTCCTTTCAAACTTTCGGGAAGGTCGTTCATCTGCTCGGCCACTTCCTGTTGGTTGATAATTTTAGCAGCTCTTTCAAGCAGGCGAGAGTGAAGATAAAAAATATCACCCGGATATGCCTCACGTCCTGAAGGACGACGTAAAATCAGTGAAACCTCACGGTAAGCTACAGCTTGTTTTGATAAATCATCGTAAATAACCAGCGCATGGCGTCCCGTATCACGAAAATACTCACCAATGGCAGCTCCGGCAAAAGGAGCGTAATATTGCAATGCAGCAGGGTCTGATGCATTTGCCGCCACTATGACGGTGTAATCCATTGCGTTGTGTTCGCGGAGCGTCTGAACGATATTGGCAACCGTAGAACCTTTCTGTCCGATAGCCACGTAGATACAATAAACCGGGTCACCTTCATCGTAATTACGACGTTGATTGATGATTGTATCTATAGCAATACTCGTTTTCCCGGTCTGCCGGTCGCCGATGATAAGCTCGCGCTGTCCGCGTCCGATTGGAATCATGGCATCGATTGCTTTCAAACCAGTTTGCAGCGGTTGGTTCACGGGCTGGCGGTAAATTACTCCGGGAGCTTTACGTTCAAGAGGCATTTCAAGGAGCTCTCCACCCACTTTTCCACGGCCGTCAAGTGCTGCACCCAGCGGATTGATCACACGTCCGAGCATGCCTTCTCCTACGAAAATGGATGCCACGCGTTTGGTGCGTTTTACAGTATCGCCCTCTTTGATTTCGCTGGAAGGACCGAGCAATACAGCTCCTACATTATCTTCTTCCAGGTTCATCACGATGGCCTGAATTCCGTTTTCGAACTCAAGCAATTCGTTGGCTTCGGCATTCTGCAAACCGTAGATGCGCACTACACCGTCACTTACCTGAAGCACAGTACCGATTTCATCAAACTGGATACCGCTGTCAATTCCTTTAAGCTGCAAACGCAAAACTTCGGATACTTCGCTAACTTTTATTTTATCAGACATCTAAATAAATTTACGATTTACAAATTACGATTTACGATTGGTGTTATCGAAAATCAAATAATATTTGAAATTAAACATTCAATCTCTTGAACCTATGGACAACTTGAACTTTAAACAATCCGACGGTTTCGTTCAATATACTCGTTTCTAATCCGTTTCAATTGGCTTGAAATACTTGCATCCCAGCGTTCGTTTTCAACTTCAAGTTTGAAACCGCCCAAAATCCCGGGATCTACAATTTTCTCAAGTTCCAACGTACCTCCTACCTGATCGGTTACTAATTTTATCAATCGCTCTTCTGTAGCTTTATCCACTTCAAAAGCAGTAGTGAGCACTCCATGACGGATGTTTTTCTCTGCACGGTACAGATATATAAACTTCAACATTATATTCTGAACCTGATTTTCACGCTTGTTTTCCAAAAGCAATTCAGAAAACTCACAAAAAACCTTGCTGGTTTCACCACCGGCGGCATTCAGTATCAACTTCCGTTTTTCTGAAACAGGCATTACCGGATTTTCAAGCACAAGCCTTAGTTCGCCCATTTTTGAAAACATGAGCGTAAGGAGTTTGGCTTCGCCGTAAACCTCTTCCACAGAATTTGTCTCTTTGGCAAATTCCAGCAGTGCCTTGGCGTATCTAACTGATATAAGTCCAGTATTCATAGTTTGTTAATTGGTTGATTGGCAGATTGGTTATTTTGTTAAATGGTTTATTTGTTGATTGGTTAAACAGTTAATTGGATGATAATCTGACAAATCAACTATTATACTTTTTTACTATTTAACTATTTTACTATTTAACTATTCAACAACTCAACCAAATTACGATTTCGGGATGTTAATCTCGTCAAGCAACCTATCAATCATGCTCATCTGTTCTTTTTTCTCATCCAGATTTACGCGAAGTACTTTTTCTGCAATGTCAACAGAAAGCAGCGCCACTTCGCGCCTTATCTGACGGATGGCATCTTCTTTTTCCATATTGATCTGCTCGCGAGCGCTCTCAATGATTTTGGCGGCTTCTTCTCCTGCTTTGTCTTTCGCAGCTTCCACGATCTTATCGCGTGATTTGGCTGCTTCAGCAAGAATGGCTGCCTGGTCTTTACGCGCCTGCTCAAGGATGGCGTCGCTGTCTGCTTTCACGCGTGCAAGGTCTTCCCTTGCCTGCCTGGCGGCAATAAGTGATTCATCGATGAACTGGTTCCGCTTTTCTACGCCTTTCAGAATGGCCGGCCACGCAAATTTGGCTAACACATAAAAAACGACGAGAAATGGAATGAGCATCCAGAAAATCAATCCGACCTCGGGAGTGAAAAGTTCCATACTATTTTATAAAAATGGCTAATGCACAGACAATAACTGCCAAAAAAGCAACCCCTTCTATAAGTGCTGCAATCACAATCATATTCGAACGGATATCTCCTGCAGCTTCGGGCTGACGGGCAATTGCGTCCATGGCCTGGCCACCGATTCTACCGATACCGAGTCCTGCTCCAATTACTGCGATACTTGCTCCCAAAGCAGCTCCAAAATTTGCTAAACCGGCTGATGCGGCAACTTGTAATAAAATGGTAAGTAACATAAGTTCTTTCTTTTAATTGTTTATAAAAAATATTTTTTTTCTAACGTTATATTTCAAAAATTAATGAGGTTTGTGTGCATGATGCTCTGGCTGTGCCATTCCTATGAAAATAGCTGAAAGCATAGTAAACACGTATGCCTGGATAAATGAAACCAATACATCAAGCAGCAGCATAAAAATGGAAAATGCAATGGAAATCACAGAAACTCCTGATGCAGCGCCGGTTCCCATCATTGCGTAAAAAATAAATATCAAACCCATCAACACAAGCACAATCATGTGTCCGGCCAGCATGTTGGCAAAGAGACGAATGGTCAGTGCAAACGGTTTTGTCAGCATCCCGATAAATTCAATAAACTGCATCAACGGGAAAAGTGGCGTTTTCAAGAAAACAGGCACATCCGGCCAAAATATCTCTTTCCAGTATTCTTTGTTTCCAAATACATTGGTGATGAAAAACGTGATTAAGGCAAGTACAAGTGTCACAGCAATATTTCCTGTCACATTGGCACCTCCCGGAAAAATGGGGATTAGACCCAATAGATTATTAAAGAAAATAAAGTAAAATACCGTGAGCAGATAAGGGGTAAATTTCTGATAACCGTTTGGAATGCTCGGCTTGATAATATCATTGTAAATGCTCATTGTGAGCTGCTCTAAAGCTCCTCCAAATCCTTTCATCGGACGTATCGGATCTTTATTGTATTGTCTGGCTATGCTTAGCAGAATGATGATTAAGAATAAACTTCCCAGCAGAATAGATGCGGCATTTTTGGTCAGCGAAATGTCAAATGGGCGAGTTTCTTCGCCGGCAGCATCTTTTTTGACTACCTTTCCTTTTAGTTTCTCTTCCTTGGAATAGTAAAATCCGTTGTACTCGTGTCCGTGAGCCAGTTTTTTAGTAGAGAATGCGTGCCATCCTCTCTCGTCTTTCACTATTATCAGCAGCGGAATTGAGATGTGTTTCTCACCAATCGTCAGAATATGCCACTCGTACGAATCCAGCACGTGAGAAAAAATCATCTCTTTTATGTCGAATGATTTTTTCTCATTTTTCTGTCCGGATGCACGCACAGTTCCGATATTCATTGCGAAAGCAACGATCAGGACAAGGACAAAGTATGGTTTTAGTTTAAATGACATCTCTAAAAGCTGCTTTTTTTTCAATAATTTTTCTTATTCAGCATCAGTAATACCTGTGTTTCGAAATAAGAAAAAACGATGGTAAATACTGCAAAAATCACTGCCAACGGCAGAATATGCGCTCTGTCTATGAGAATGCTGATGACCAATGCTACACCGATAAGGCTAATAAAAAACACCCTGATTCCGAGGATATTTGCTATCGAAACGTCTTTTTTATCAGCAGAATATTTCTTAGTAATCAGTCCAAGCACCAGCGTCAGTACTAAGAATAGTACCGGAATTGACCAAAAATTTACCGGCATGTACTGCATACCAACAAGGTAAAACACCAGCAGTGCTATCAGTGTCATCGCAACAAAACACCCTGCCGTAATCCATATCAAACGCAACGCTTTATTCACTGACCACCTCTACTGCTATAGAAATTACGTTGTTGTTCACTTCCACAAAGCCACCGCCAGATTGCACATTTACATCATTTCCATCCACACGGTAAGTGATAACTCCCTTTTCCAAACTCGAAATAATCGGAGCATGGTGTTCGAGGATGGTAAAACGCCCTTTCGTCCCGGGAACAGTGACCAAACTTACTTCCCCCGAAAAAATAATTTGTTCCGGTGTTATAATTTCAAGTTTCATTTGATTTTATTTCTTCGCCTGCTCGAGTAATTTTTTACCTTTTTCTATCGCTTCGTCAATCACTCCCACATTCAGAAACGCCATTTCGGGATATTCATCCAGTTCGCCATCCAAAATCATCTTAAATCCACGAATAGTTTCTTCTATCGGCACCATCACGCCAGGTACTCCGGTAAACTGCGCAGCCATATAGAAAGGTTGCGACAGGAAACGCTGTACTTTACGGGCACGGTTTACGGTGATTTTATCCTCATCAGAAAGTTCTTCCATACCAAGGATAGAGATAATATCCTGAAGTTCTTTGTTGCGCTGAAGGATTTGTTTAACGCGTTGAGCTGTGTTATAGTGGTCTTCTCCAATGATTTCCGGATTCAAGATTCTGGAAGTAGAATCGAGCGGATCTACAGCCGGGAAAATTCCTAACTCAGCAATTTTACGGCTCAAAACAGTTGTTGCGTCCAAGTGAGAAAAAGTAGTTGCAGGAGCAGGGTCGGTCAAGTCGTCAGCAGGCACATATACTGCCTGAACGGAAGTTATAGAACCGTATTTAGTTGATGTAATGCGTTCCTGCATGGTTCCCATTTCGGTAGAAAGCGTAGGCTGATAACCCACTGCAGAAGGCATACGCCCAAGAAGTGCTGAGACTTCAGAACCTGCTTGTGTGAAACGGAATATATTATCGATAAAGAATAGAATGTCGTTTCCTTTTTTGTCCTCGCCTACTCCATCGCGAAAAGATTCAGCTACAGTCAAACCTGAAAGTGCTACAGAAGAACGTGCTCCGGGAGGTTCGTTCATCTGTCCGAAAATCAGAGTAGCCTGAGATTTAGCAACTTCGTCATAGTCAACTTTCGACAAATCCCAATTGCCTTCGTCCATGCTTTTCTTGAATTCTTCGCCGTAGCGGATCACGCCAGATTCTATCATCTCGCGCAGCAAGTCGTTACCTTCACGGGTACGCTCACCTACTCCGGCAAATACAGAGAAGCCACTGTGACCTTTGGCAATGTTATTAATCAACTCCTGGATAAGAACCGTTTTTCCTACACCTGCACCACCAAACAGACCTATTTTACCACCTTTCGCGTAAGGTTCTATCAAGTCGATAACCTTGATACCAGTAAAAAGCACTTCGGTTGTAGTGGAAAGGTCTTCAAATTTTGGAGGTTCGCGGTGAATCGGGTACGCACCTTTACGGTCGAGATCTTTCATACCGTCAATAGATTCTCCTATCACGTTCATCAATCGGCCTTTCACCTGTTCGCCAACCGGCATGGTGATGGGGCTTCCAAGCGCTTTTACCGGAAGTCCGCGCCTGAGTCCGTCTGTAGAGTCCATCGCAACGGTGCGGAGTGTGTTTTCACCAATGTGCTGCTGCACCTCTACAACCAGTTGCCTGCCGTCGCCACGGTCAATGTACAAAGCATCGTGAATAGCAGGAAGTTTGGATTCATCCTTGGAACTCAAATCAAAATAAACGTCCACCACAGGACCGATGATCTGCGAAATGCGACCTACTGTATCTGACATAATTACTCAGGTTTAATATTTTACATAAATAATTTACAAACTTACAAAAAACCATTTATGTAAAAAATTTTAAATTCAAAAAAGTGATACAATTTTACTAAAAAAAATGCTGCTTTCGGGGGAAAAGCAGCATTTCTTGACTTTTTATGATTTAGAACAAACTATTTGGGTCGAGTCTGTCTTTTTCAATATCGAGGAAATATTTGTAAGTTCCAACTTTCAGTTCTGCACAAGCATCGTAATCACACACTATGATTCCTTTTTCATGCATTTGTAAGGCGCTGATAGTCCACATGTGGTTGATCGGTTCTTCTACGGCATGACGAAGTGCTCGGGCTTTCCCGTGTCCATTTACTAAAATTACAACTTCTCTGGCAGCAAGAACGGTACCTACACCTACTGTAACAGCTGTTTTAGGCACTTTATTTACATCATTGTCAAAGAATCTTGAATTGGCAATGATGGTGTCAGTAGTCAAAGTTTTTTGACGAGTGCGCGATGTCAACGATGATGCAGGCTCATTGAAAGCAATGTGCCCGTCAGGTCCAATACCGCCCAAAAATAAATCAACGCCTCCCACTTCTTTCATTTTTGCTTCGTAGGCAGCACATTCAGCGTCCAAATCTTTGGCAGTTCCGTCAAGAATGTGTGCGTTTTCAGGTTTGATGTCGATGTGGCTGAAAAAATTGGTCCACATAAACGTGTAATAGCTTTGAGGATGGTCTTTGGGCAATCCAACGTATTCATCCATATTGAAGGTGATAACATTTTCAAAAGAAATAATCCCACTTTTGTAAAGATTAATCAGTTGCTTGTAGGCGCCGAGCGGCGAAGAGCCAGTAGGCAGACCTAACACAAACGGTTTCTCTTTTGAAGGTTTGGCAGCAAGCATTTTTGAAGCGATGTAATTTGCCGCCCATTCAGATACGTTTTGGTAGTCCGGTTGGATGATCAGTCTCATTTTTCTCTATTGTTAAATTAATATTGACTACAAAATTACTCTTTCTTTTTGTTATAAGAACATCGTATTTTATAAATAATATGGAAAATTCAAAATATTTTCTAAATGTTTAGAAAAACAGAAAAAACCTTGTATATTTGCCGTGCAAATTGTTTTATATATTAACCAAATTACTTATTTATTATGTCTATCAACAAAGCAATTTTAGTAGGAAATGTGGGAAAAGATCCCGAAGTACGCTATCTTGACAAAAACGTGGCTGTCGCTAACTTCCCGTTGGCAACCACTGAGAGAGGTTATACGATGCAGAACGGCACACAGGTGCCTGACAGAACTGAATGGCACAATATTGTGGCATGGAGAGGATTGGCTGAGCTGGCTGAGAAATACATCAAAAAAGGCTCACAGCTGTACATTGAAGGAAAAATTCAAACTCGTTCATGGGAAAAGGATGGTGTGAAAAGATATACCACCGAAATTTATGCAGAAACAATCCAGCTTCTGGGTAAACGCCCGGAGCAACCTGAAGGTGAAGCTTCTGTAACTCCAAAAAATGCAGCTGTGGATGCTCCAAGTCCAGAGAAATCGGCACCTCCAGTAATGGAAGGCGAAGACGATCTACCTTTCTAAACAAATAGTGTAAGAAAAACGAAAAGCATACAGACTCTCTGTATGCTTTTTTATTTTATTCAAATTCACAAGTATTTCCCTTTAGTAAATAAAATCCGAAATAGTTATTCGATGATATTCTTTCTGTTATCTTTTCTGTTTTCTGAAATTGGTAACGGATTGACAGAAATTTCTTCGTTTAGTTTTCTATTCCGATAAATATCACAGGCAAGATAAAGCGCATGCTGAAATGAAACTTCGGAAGCAAGATTCTGTCCTGCCAGGTCGTAAGCAGTGCCGTGGTCCGGCGAAGTACGGATTACAGGTAGTCCGGCGGTGTAATTAACGCCTGTTTCCATCGACATGCTTTTGAAAGGAATTAAACCCTGATCGTGGTACATGGCCAGCACAGCATCAAATTTCTTATAAGTTCCTGCTCCAAAAAAACCATCGGCAGGATACGGACCGAAGCACATAATTCCCATTTCTTCCGCTTTACGCAATGCAGGTTCTATGATTTGATGCTCTTCGTCTCCGATTACGCCTCCATCACCTGCGTGAGGATTGAGTCCAAGCACAGCTATACGCGGACGTATTATCGTGAAGTCTTTTTTTAGGGATTCGTTCAGAATGGCAAGTTTTTTGAGAACCAGCTCTTCTGTTATTCTCTCAGAAACCTTGTTGATTGGAACGTGTCCTGTAACAACGGCTATACGGATTTCATCGCTTACAAGCATCATCAGTGAAGATGATTTTTCTCCAAATTTCTCTTCAAGATACTCTGTATGTCCGGGAAAATTGAATGTATCGGATTGGATGTTGTTTTTGTTGATCGGTGCAGTCACTAGAGCGTGAATTGTTCCTTTTTTCAAATCTTCAGTAGCTCTTTGAAGTGCAGCAAGCGCTGCCTGTCCGGCTTCCGGCGTGGACTGCCCTATTTCCACTTTGATATCGTCGTCTACACAGTTGATCAGATTGATACGCTTTGTGTTTGCCTGCTCTGCAGAATTGATCACATTCGGGTTAAACGACTGAAGATCTAGGGCTTTTTTGTAATACCCCACTAATTTGGAAGAACCATAAATCACAGGGACAAACATCTCCGCTACCCTGCTGTCATTCAGCGATTTGAGTATCACTTCATACCCAATTCCGTTAATATCTCCGTGAGTGATTCCAATAATTATTTTATCTGGTTCCATGTGTAATTTTTATTTCAAACTTTAATTTGAGGCATCAAAAATAGATAAAAATTTCGAGATCAGCTTGAATTGATGCATTATTTTCAAAATTCCAAAGTTTCAATAATCAAAAGGATTCAAACTAATAGCTTCATTCGAAAATTTAACTTTTAGTAATGTCGGGTAAAAAAAGTCAACACACTCCGCATTAGTCTGTCTCTATCATCCTCACTCTGAATAGTTTCAAACGGGAAACCGAATGCACAAACGCCATATTTTTCTTTGTAGGCTATGCCGGCACTCGAATTATTTTGTTCGTATTCACAAATCTTTACTGCACGGATATCCGATGGAATTACCACATCCGGCGCCTCCACGTAATACGATTTCTCATTGGGAGATGAATAGAATGCCAAGCGGAGGTTATCTGGTATTTCCTTCAGCGGCGAAATGTGAAAGCTGACCTGGCTCAAGTCGTTAACTTTGTCGGCAGTCCAACGGATTTTAAGCGTCTTTTCCATAAATAATCTCTCCGTTGTCATGCTGTTTCCTGCCAGGACAAGATCAGAAACCATATTGGATCCACTGACCAAGATATTTCCTCCCGAATCGGTCAATTGCATGATCGCTTTCCGCATTTCAGGTTCGAAGGTTTTGAAATCAATTTTGGAAGAGTCAAACAACCGCGAACGTTGTCTTTCTTTCCCTAAAATTAAGTCAACGATTTTGTAATTGTGAAGTTTGACTTCTGATTTTAAGACCGACTTCTTGCCGGTTGAAACAAATGAAAAACCTGCCGCTTTTATCGCTTTTCCATGAATATACGGATAATCGAAAGTGTTTCCTGCGATTTCTTTGTTCTCCATATCCCGATTACTTGCTCCAAATCCTACATTTTCATCGTTGACATAAGGTTTGTATCTTCTGAATTCGGTTTGTCGACCGGTATAGCTGATATCCGAAATATAGGGAACTCCGGCATCATACGTTTCATTGAAACCTGCTACATCAGCTCCTACTGAAAAATCTTCAGGTCCTGAAATTCTTGTAAATCCATTTACAATTAAAACTGTTGGATTATTGTTTGGAGCTTTGTAAACTGATAAAATCTCCGATGGAAAACTTTTTCCGCCTTTATTCACTGCCTCTATCTTGAAACTGTAAATTTTCCCCTTTTCAATTTTACGAATGTACGAATTAGTATTCACCAAAATTCCGTTGTCAAAACCGCCATTATCCATCCGGGTATAAACGATGTAAGAATCAGGTTTTGCCGAAGTCTCAAGCGGATCTGGAGTTGGATGCCAGGATAGCTTCACTTCATTGTCAGACACAAATCGGGTATTGAAACTTTCCACCGGCAGTGGTTGAACAACATATTCAAAATCATTAGCAACAGCCAGGTAGCGCAGCATCCCTTTGTAGATGGCACGGCTCACGGTAAACCGGAATCGCGGATCGTGTCCGTAGCGCATATCTCCAAAATTCTGATGCGAAAGCATTTCCAAAAGCATCGTTGGGACTTCAGGCACTCGCGATTCACTGTAATTTCTATTCCACAATCCTCTCCTGTTCCATTGAGGATTAAACGTCCGCTTAAGGTCATCCGTAATCTGAGATTGAATGATATCGGTCATTTCACGTGCATTCCAGCGGGATTTTGCACTGGCGTAGGTGGATTTTTTCTCCGTATTTTCAACGGTAAAAATGGCCAGCGTACCTAAAATCGAATCATTACCTCTCAATCCGGCATCGGTATGAAAAGCAAAAGCCATGTCAATCGGGATATTCAAACCAGGTTTTGAAGGAAGTACAGACGATCCGCCAGCCAAATAATTCACCCAGAAACCGCGCGACTGAAAATCATCCGAATAATCGTTGGCACCATCGGTACGGCTGTAAATCGTATCAGGTACACCCGCCCACTGAAGCCAGTAGCGTGCTCCCTCGGTAAACCTGGGATAACGGCTGGTAGAATAGTTGGTGAATTTTTTCACAGAAGTCTGAAGCCTCCGTTTTTTTCCTTTCCCTACGTAAGTTCTAATTGTTTGGTCTGAACGCTTACGAGAAATATTTCCCATGCCTCCACCTATCTTTACGGCGTCAGCAGTAATGACTCTATCATTCTCAGAACTAAAGTTGGTAAGAAACACACCTTGCTTATTCTCCTTTCCTTTTTCAAACTCAAAATGTCCAAGGTAAATCCAGGTGCCCCCACCCATGTTTTGATTGACGGAAAAATCAGTTAATCCACCTGTGTGACGTACTGTGTAGCGTGCATCGCGAGTGCTGTTAGGCAAAGTTTTATAGGAAACATAAACAGCATATTTCCCTGATGACGGAATTTCCGGAATCCACTGAGCAACGGCGTTTCTCGTTGTTTCTTTCGTTGAATTTACCTGCATGTAAGTTCCCATCCGAAATGGATTCTCTTTGTGAAGGTAGCTCTCTTTCATATCTCCAAAGCCGGGCAAAGAGCCTTTAATCCATTTTTTACTGCCATCAATGGCATTAAACTCTGAGTTTAAGGGGCTTCTTTTATCATTGTCAACGATCACTTCATTGACCTGTGTGTCGCGCTCGCGGGGAAGAAGCACATTGGCACCGGCATTTTCAAGCATTGGCACCAAAAAAGGAAGCACATAAGCCTGCGTGTACAAATCTTCTACGGTTGAAAACATCACCGGGCGCTGCCACATCCACTCTTCCCGCGTCTGATTATAATAGCGGCCGTGGCTTTGCCAGACTGCCAAATGGCGGTTTTGAAGCCCGTGGGTGACTTTATTCGGTGAAGAAATATTTCTTATCAGCGGATATTGCGAGGGAGCGACTACGAATCTTGCCAATTGACTGCGACCGCTTTTCCGATAGTAACCCGGAATCAGATCCGAAATCTCCCGATCGTTTGAAAGAATGGATAGTGTGTAATCCGGATAATCCGAGCTTGTCAATTTACGCACCAGATCATAGATAGAATCGACATTATTTGGGCGCAACGGAAGATAACTCAAAGCAGGATTAGTTGTTATTGTCAGACGTTTTACAGCTGGAAGCGGCGTGATTTTAGAAATCCGCACCTGACCGACATCGGCATATTTTTTTCCAAAAACAGTGAGCGTATCTTCCAGTATCTTTGTCAACGGAACCTGGGAAAACAACGATAGTGGAAAAAACAGAACAACGGCTAAAATGAGTATTTTAAGAAATCTAACAGACATTGATATAAATATTGGGAAAACAGCTTGTTACCCCTTTTTTTTAACTTGATGTTTACAAAATTACAACATCTAACGTAAAACAAAAACGGAATGACGCAAGTTCATCCCGTTTTTACATAATATTAAATGAGTTTTAGATTTAATAGAAATTTGATCTGTTATCTACTACTTTGTATTTGTCTCTCATTTTTTGAATCAGCACATAAGGCAATGATTGTACGGTGCGGTAGTCAAGCTGAGCAGATTCCAGTTTTGCATCAAAAGGAGTTGCGTCAGATTGTTTTGCTTGCGGAACAAGAACAAACACACCTGTTTCACCTTTCAAAGGAGCAGTGATTTTTCCCGGTTCTGTAACGCTTGCTTTACCGATTATGTATGGCTCCATACCTGCATCACCAAATTGGAATGAAGCAAAGTTAACAGCAGGTGCCGTTTTCACTTCGGTACCGATAGAAGCTGCAAGACCTTCGATAGTTGGATTTTTGGTAAGAAGATCAACCAGTTGTTTTTTGATAACTTCAGCTTTTTTCTCTTTTACCAACTCAGCTCTCAGCTGCGGTTTTACTTGTTCCAAGCTGCGGAAACCTTTTTCATTGATTTCAGTTACTGTAGCAACTACGTATGTGTTTCTATCACAATCAAACACGTCTGAAACTTTTCCTTTTCCATTTTCAAATGCCCATCGTACAACTTGTCTTGACTGAGGAATCATATCCACGTTGTCAGAATTTTTGGTCAGTCCCATTGATGGACGAACCACATATCCTTTTTCTTTTGCAATTTCTTCGAATTTCTTTTGGTCACTACTTGCTGCAGCAAATTGTTTTGCTTCATTGAAAAGTTTACTGTAAGACTGGTTGCTTGGAGTTACTTTGCGTTCCAGGATAGCCAATTTTACTTTAGGACGGGCAGGAGTTTTTTCCATTACCTGGAAAATCTGAACACCTTGCATATTGCTCACTTTGAAAATATCATTTGCACCTCTTGCAAATGCAGGATCAGAAATTTCTGCACCAACCATGCTACGGGTAATCCATCCCACTTCGCCGCCAGCAGCCGCTGTTTGCTGAGCCAATGAGTTTTGGCGAGCTGCATCTGCAAAACTTAATCCACCTTTAATTGCATTAATAATGCTGTCTGCTTTTGCATCGCTATTTGGTGCAAGCACGATGTGGCGCAATTTTACAGAGTCAGACTCCATAATGCCAGACTGCATGATTTTAGCAATGGTGTGTGTGTTGTTTTGAAAAACCGGTCCGTAAATCGCTCCGGTTCCATTGCTGAATGCAAATTCTTTTAAGCTTGCTGGAACTGTTTGGCTTGAATAAGTTTGTTTTTCGTCATAAGTGATGTCAGATTCAGCATTTACCAAACCTGCAACATCGGTTGTAGTTTTGAATTCCTCGCTTACTTTATTCATCCACTCTTGCGCTTCCTGGAAGTCTTCTTCAAGTGGTTCAACGTCAAAGGCAACATACGAAATGGAGCGGTTTGCTTCTTGCTTGTAAAGTTCTTTTACTTTTTCGTAACGGGTTTTCAATTCTGCATCAGAAACATTTACAGCTGAGTCAGAAACAGAAGTATAAGGCTGCATCACATAGCTGATATCTCCTGTCAATTTACGAGCATCGTAGTTGTATTTAGCTTCTATGCTGTTGGCTCCCACAGATTTTCCAATCAATGCGAGATATTTGTCTTGAAGAATGGAGTTTTTCACTGCATTTTCCCAAAACAACCAGTATGATTTTGCTTCGCGAAGTTGATCTTGTGATTCCTGCGGAACGTTATCATCGAATACGCTGTTGTAGAACTGAAGCAATGCAGCCTGGCTGAACTGTCCGGTCTGAGGATCCATGAATGCAGGACGTTGTAAAATCAGCGAGTGGATGTTTTTGCCAATCAATTTGTCGCGCAATTCTTCTGTGCTAACGGTAAGTCCCATTTTGGCAGCTTCAGCTCTCAATACACGTTCGTTGATCATGTTTTCCCAAACCTGAGTACGAAGTTGAGACATTTCGTTTTCGTTGAAGTCGCTTCTTCCCGATTCGATTTTATAAACCGTATTCATCTGATCAATTGCTTCCTGGTAGGCTTGTATATTGATCTTTTCGCCGTTGATTTCAGCTACGTTTTGTTTTGATTGATGAAAAAGTGTTGAGCCTGAATTTAAAAAGTCGCCGATGATAAATGCCAAAAGTGCCACACCTATCACGACTGCCAATAAAACTCCTTTGTTTCTAATGCTTTGTAAAGTTGCCATTTTTTAAGTCAAAAAGGTTATAAAGTTGAGATTAATTTTCATTTTATTTTGAGGGCACGAATTTACAAAAAAAAATGCATTTGACGTGCATTTTAATATATAATATTTATTTAAGCCCCGTTTTATATCAAAAAAATAGGTTCAGAGCAACGCCTGAAACCTGCTTGTTTAGTAGCAAAGAATGATTTTCCAATCAATAATCGAGAAAGCCAAAAATTCAGCAAACTTCTCAAAAAAAAAATCAGTTTATCTGCATTTTCACCAATTCAATTCTATTGTTGGTGACTTTTACAGTTTTGAAAGTAAATTTTTCTACCCGGATTATCTCGTTCAATTTTGGAAAATGCTGATGTGCTTGAAGAATAAACCCTGCTATGGTTGTGTATTCTTCGGACAAAGGGATATTCAGACTGAACAGTTTGTTGGCCTCTTCAACTTCGAGTCTTCCCGAGAAAAGATACTCATTTTCGCCGGTTTGCTCCGCCGTATAATCGCGGATATCGTGTTCGTCCTCAATATCTCCAAATATCTGTTCCACAATATCTTCCAGCGTTACGATTCCGGCAGTTCCACCAAATTCGTCTACCACCACGGCTATGCTTTTTTTTTGAGCCATGAAGATTTTCATCAGCTTCTGCGCGGCCATGTTTTCCGGTACGAACGGAATGGTCTTGATGTGTTTCACCCAATTTTTTTGATGCTTAAACATCTCTGAAGAGTGGATGTATCCTACTATATTATCAATATCTTCCTTGTATATCAAGATTTTTGAGAGACCGGTTTCAATAAAAGTCTGTTTCAGCGCATTCACATTCACATCGTATTCCAAAGCAACCATCTCAGTGCGAGGCACGTAGCAATCCCGGAGCTTTACGGTAGAAAAATCAAGCGCTTTTTTGAATATCTTCACTTCGTTGTTAAGCTCCTTGATGTCGTCGTTCGGATCCATACTTTCCAGCAAGAGATAATTCAAATCAATTTTGGAAAAAATATTTTCTTCCACCGATTTTGGAATATCCGTTTTCAGCACTTTGAATACCCTCAGCGAAAGCCACGAAGTGATCCACGAAACAGGATAAAGTGCAATGTAAAACACAAGTAATAACCAGGAGAAAAAACGAATCCACAAGTTTGGATTGAATCTGAAAATGGTTTTTGGCAGAAACTCTCCGATTATTATCAGAATTGTGGATGCAACAATAATCTGCAGAAAAAGGCTGAAACCAATTCCCATAGCATTGAATGGCTTGCTCAGGGAAATCATCATCAACATACCGTAAACCACAATGCTGATGTATTTTCCCAACGACATAGTCGCAATAAACTGCTGGGAATTATTGTAGAAAATTGAAATAATCGACGAATTGAGACTCTTGTCTTTTTTTGCCAGTTCAAACCGAAGGCGGTTGGCAGAAAGATACGCAGTTTCCATTCCAGAGAAAAAAACCACACCCAAAAGCGAAAGCAATATGTAACCTAATAAGTCCAATGATTATTTTAATTCTAAATTTTTCGACTATGCAAAGATACTATAATTTAATGTTTTGCAATAAAAAAAAATAAAAATTGACTCTTTCTTTCACACATATTATTTTTTTATGCAATTTTTTCATTCACAAAAAGCAATACTCATCGACTTTTAAGCCATATAAACCGAAATTCTTACTCAAAATTCAAAATATAGCTTGCACTTTTGAAAAAAAGCTGTATCTTTGCAACCGCTTTTGAAAAATGATTCAGTAGCTCAGCAGGTAGAGCACATCCCTTTTAAGGATGGGGTCCTGGGTT
>CAZIRA010000020.1:0-31120 GCA_964541615.1 uncultured Paludibacter sp. | reverse complement strand
ATTGGTCTTTTCACGTTTGGCTCATTTTTATCCAAAAATGGGACAAAATGACTCCAAAAATGGGACATTTTGCTTATTTGTAACATCTACCTCTTTTATTCCAAAAAAATGTACGTACATTTGTATTTATAAAGATTTTTTTTGATTTACGCCGATTTATTCATTTGTAAATCCGTTCAAGAAAATTTCAAACAAAGCATCAGATCACCATTACAAATAAAGATGTAGTCATGACCAACAATAAACTAAAATTACCTCGCTGGGTAAACAATTTATATATTTTCTACAGAGATGGTTTTAAGAACATGACGCTTGGAAGAACGCTCTGGGCAGTAATTCTAATCAAACTTTTCATCATGTTTGCCATCCTCAAAGTCTTCTTTTTCCCCAATTTCCTCAATTCAAAATTTGAAAAAGAAGAGGACAAAGCCGATTTCGTAAAATCCGAACTTGTGGACAGATCATCTTCCAACACAGCTGCCGACTCGATTTCTTATTAATAATTCGTTCAGATATAAAAACATTTTATTCAATTAAACTAAAAATTTATGGAATTACTAAGCACATCACTTGTTGACTGGTCGAGAGCGCAATTTGCCCTCACAGCCATGTATCACTGGCTTTTTGTGCCACTTACACTGGGACTTGGAATTATTCAGGCCATCATGGAAACTATTTATGTAAAAACCGGTAACGAAGAGTGGAAAAAGGCCGCGAAATTCTGGATGACCATTTTCGGAATTAACTTTGCTATCGGTGTGGCAACCGGGATTATTCTTGAATTCCAATTTGGTACCAACTGGTCGAACTACAGCTATTTCGTAGGCGACATTTTTGGTGCACCGCTGGCCATTGAAGGAATTTTGGCATTCTTCATGGAAGCTACGTTTATCTCCATCATGTTCTTTGGGTGGAATAAAGTGAGCAAAGGCGTTCACCTCGCAGCTACCTGGCTTACTATCACCGGTGCCACATTGTCTGCACTCTGGATTTTGGTTGCCAATGCATGGATGCAGCTTCCGCTCGGAATGGAGTTTAACCCAACTACAGTCCGCAATGAAATGGTCGATTTTTGGGCCATCATTTCATCACCTGTTGCCATCAACAAATTCTTCCACGCTGTAGCGTCTGGATGGGTTGAAGCATCTGTGGTAGTTGTGGGCATCAGCTCTTGGTATTTAATGAAGAAACGCAACATTGAATTTGCTAAGAAAAGTATTAAAGTTGCTGCGTCTTTTGGATTATTTGCAGTGCTGTTTATTATTTATACCGGACACGGATCAGCTCAGCAAATTGCTAAGCATCAACCCATGAAACTGGCCGTGATGGAGGGACTTTACGAAGGTCAGGAAGGTGCTCCGCTGGTGGCAATGGGAATTGTTAATCCTAAAAAAGAGAAGTATAATGACGATGTGGATCCAGTTATTATGGCAATCCAGTTTCCAAAAATGCTCTCTTGGCTCTCTTTCAGCGATGCAAATGCTTATGTTCCCGGAATCAGAAATATTATTGATGGCGGATATACAAAACCTGACGGCAAAATAGCGGATTCTTTTGAAACGAAGAAACAGATGGGCCAAACTGCCATTACTGCTTTGAAAGATTATAAAATTGCCGAAGCCGCAAAAGATACTGCTGCTATGGCGGTGCACAAAACTACACTCGATGCCAACTATAAATATTTCGGTTACGGATATTTGGACAAACCGGAAGACACCATTCCTAATGTTCCGCTCGTGTTTTATTCGTTCCACTTGATGGTGATTTTGGGAGTTTTATTCCTGCTGAATTTCGCTCTTGCCTTATTCTTGGGATGGAAAAATAAATTGTCTGATTACAAGTGGATTTTGTGGGTATTTTTGTTGACAATACCATTGGCATATTTAGCCGGACAGCTTGGATGGATAGTTGCCGAAGTTGGGCGTCAGCCATGGACTATTCAGGATATTTTACCGGTTCAAGCAGCCGTATCCAGTCTTCAGACTTCATCCGTTGTCATTACATTTGTTCTGTTTGCCGTTCTGTTTACTGTCTTGTTGATAGCTGAAATAAGCATCATGTTGAAGCAAATCCGCAAAGGACCGGACAACACCCAACAACCAACGAATACTAACGCTTAAAATAATACAATTATGATAACATATTCATTTCTACAACATTACTGGTGGTTTTTGATATCACTGTTGGGCGGATTGCTTTCATTCTTGCTTTTCGTTCAGGGCGGACAGACTTTGATCAAATCGATTGGAAAAACGGAAGACGAACGCAAACTCATAACGAATGTAATTGGTAAAAAATGGCACTACACGTTTACCACGCTGGTTACTTTCGGAGGCGCATTTTTTGCTTCTTTCCCGCTGTTTTACTCAACCAGTTTCGGAGGTGCCTACTGGGTTTGGATGCTGATATTGTTCTGCTTTATCGTTCAGGCGGTTTCCTATGAATATCAGAATAAACCGGGTAACTTCTTCGGAAAAAATGCGTACCGCGGAATGCTTTTCTTCAACGGATTGGCTGGAACATTCCTGATTGGAGCCGCTGTAGCAACGTTCTTTACCGGATCACAATTCAGCGTAAACAAAGCAAATATCGCCGATTTCTCAGGTCAGTTTGCTCCTATCATCAGCCAGTGGCAAAGTCCATGGATGGGATTGGAATTGCTTTTCTCAGACCTTCGGGTTTGGCTGCTTGGATTTGCGGTATTCTTCCTGACTCGCACGTTAGCAGTTCTTTTCTTCAAAAACCGAATCAGCAACGAACCAATTGAAGGTAGATTGGACAAAGCGCTTTTGATAAATGCGGCTCTTTTCCTGGTGTTCTTCCTATCGTTCCTCATCTGGACTTTATTAGCAAAAGGTTATGCCGTAGATCCTGCAACAGGTGTCGTTTCCTTAGAGCAATTCAAATACTTTAATAACCTGATTCAGGTTCCTGCATTATTGATTTTGCTTTTACTGGGAGTGGTTGGTGTGCTTTATGGAATTGGTTTCTCTGTAATGAGAAAAACATGGAGAAAAGGTATCTGGTTTGCCGGAGCTGGAACTGTAATTACGGTTACTACACTGCTTCTGATGGCCGGATATAACAACACAGCTTACTATCCATCCACTTACGACCTGCAAAGTTCACTAACGATATTCAACTCATCTTCAAGCTATTACACGCTTAAAGTAATGTCGATTGTGTCATTCTTAATTCCATTCGTTTTGGCCTATATATTCTATGCATGGAGAGCTTTGGAAAAAGGCCACATGACAATTGACGAGTTCAAAGAAGGACATTCTTACTAAAATCTGAAATTAGAAATTATAATTAATAAATGAAAAAGAGGATGTCTCGAAATAGGACATCCTCTTTTATTTTGCCATAATAATAAGCAATAAATGCAGTATTTAGCAATATAACATTACCATATCTAACTTCGAAGCCGACTTTTACTTTCAAAAAGAAAGCAAAAATTCATTTTGAGACAGCCTCTTTTCTGTATAGATAGGAAATTCTATTTCATCAATCAAACAGCGTCATCTGACCTGTGATATCATCAATCAAGCGCTTTTGATCAATGATTTCATCAGTTTCTGCCTCGGAAGATTCTTCATCTGCTTCTGCATCAATTTCTACTGGCTCAGCCTCTTCTTCCGGTTTTTCTTCATCGCCTTCACCGGATTCTTTTTCTGGTTTAGAGTGGATTGGCTCAAGCTCGTTGATGGCTTCCACTTCAAACGTAGTCAGACGCTTACCTTTTGCACGGAAACCTTTTACACCGATAAACTCCTCGGCATCAATATCCAACGCCTCTCTGAAAGCATCACCTCCACCGAATATCACTTCAATTCTCGGATAGGTTTTCCCAGAAATCAGCATCAGTTTGGAGTCAGGATTTTCGCCCAAGAAACTCAGCGGTTTCGCAGTAGGTTCAAGTTGGAAACGTTTCAGGTAATAATATTTCTGGTCAGCATCCCATAGAGCTACTGTCCAAACTTTGTTTGGATTAAATTTTTTCACTGTCAGAATATCGGTTTCGAAATGATTGCTTAAATCGAAGCTTGTAGTTCTGTATTCGCCGTTTGTCCGGATGACCAAAATCAAATCATCACTCAAAAACTCGCCGAGATAATCACCGCGTTTATCATAATTCAGACGCATCACATCCCTGTCAAACCACACTTCACGACCACCAAGTGTTGAGCCTCCTTTGTGTTTCAGCGTAATTCTGTGAACATCGTTTTTCGTCAGGATATTTCCCTGCGACTGACGTCCTTTGATGGCGATTTCGCTAAAATCTTTCTCAATTAGGAGATTTTTCAATCGTGGCTTAGGTTTCAAAGTTACGCGTACCACTTCGGCCTCTGCATTCGGATTGGCACTGAAATAAAGCACTCGAGACCCATCGTCACCCTGCGTAATATCGTACTCTTTATCACGTGTAATTCCTGTTACAGCAAAGCGTTTGATGTAGATCGGCCCGTTCTTGCCGTGACGGTAAACGGCATTATAAATGGTACGTTTGTCGTTCTTTTTGAATACGTTTAAGTAGAGCATATTCTTTCCGACAAACAGTTTTTCGGCAACTTTCACAATCTTGTATTTTCCATCCTTGAAAAACACGATGATATCATCGATATCGGAACAGTTGCAGACAAATTCGTCTTTTTTCAATCCCGTTCCAATAAAACCTTCCTCGTGATTTACGTACAGTTTTTCATTGGCTTCCACTACTTTGGCAGCCACAATGGTGTCGAAACTGCGGATTTCAGTTTTTCGTGGGAAATCTTTTCCGTATTTTTCTTTCAAATTCTGGAACCAGAAAATGGTGAATTCCACCAGATTCTCAAGATTGTATTCCAGTTCATTGATTTTTTTCTGAATGCCGATAATGGTATCGTCAGCTTTTTTAGTATCAAATTTCGTAATCCGAACCATCTTGATATCGAGCAGTTTCAGAATATCTTCGCGCGTCACTTCGCGAATAAAATCTTTCTTGAACGGCTCAATCCGGCTGTCAATATGTGCTACAACTTCATCCTGCGAGGTGCTTTCTTCGAATTCTTTGTCTTTGTAAATCCGATTTTCGATGAAAATCTTTTCAAGTGTTACGAAAAAAAGCTGTTCCAACAGTTCGTCACGTTGAATTTCAAGTTCCAGTTTCAGCAGGTCTTTGGTGTGTTCCGTGCTAATCCGAAGCAACTCGCTCACACCTATAAAGCGCGGTTTTTTATCGTGAATAACACAGCAGTTTGGTGAAATACTCGCTTCGCATCCTGTAAATGCATACAAAGCATCAATAGTTTTATCAGACGATGCACCGGGCGCCAGGTGAACGAGAATTTCCACATTTTGAGCGGTATTGTCATCCACTTTGCGGATTTTAATCTTGCCTTTGTCGCTGGCTTTAATGATGCTGTCGATCAATTTTGAAGTATCAGTTCCAAATGGTATTTCGCTAATTACCAGCGTTTTATTATCCGCTTTGCCAATTTTGGCACGCACTTTTACCGAACCGCCACGCTCACCATCATTGTATTTGCTTATATCAATGCTCCCACCTGTCTGAAAATCAGGATATAGTACAAAATCCTCGCCTCTCAAATGTGCGACACAAGCATCAATAATCTCATTAAAATTATGTGGTAAAATCTTGGAGTTCAGTCCAACGGCAATCCCTTCCACGCCTTGCGCCAGCAGAAGCGGAAATTTAATCGGAAGTGCAATCGGCTCTTTGTTTCTGCCGTCATAGGAAAGTTTCCAATCGGTAGTTTTCGGGTTAAAAACCGTTTCGAGAGCAAATTTCGACAAGCGGGCTTCGATGTATCGCGGTGCAGCAGCTCCATCGCCGGTGAGTATATTTCCCCAGTTTCCCTGGCAGTCAATGAGCAGATCTTTCTGCCCAAGCTGTACCAAAGCATCACCGATAGACGCGTCACCGTGCGGGTGAAACTGCATGGTATGCCCCACGATATTCGCCACTTTGTTATAACGTCCATCATCCAACCGCTTCATAGAGTGCAGGATACGACGCTGAACCGGCTTCAGTCCATCATAAATATCCGGTACCGCCCGCTCCAAAATCACATATGAGGCGTAGTCCAAAAACCACGTCTGATACATTCCTGACAGGTGGTGCTTTACTACACCCTCATCGGATATTTTGGGAATGACATATTTCGAATGCACTTCTCCCGAATCATCTATCTCCTCATTATCAACTGTTTCCAAATTTTCATCCGGGAGATTCTGCTCCTCCATCTCGTTCAATTCATCCTCTTTTGCCATAAAATAAAATTGCCCCTAACCCCTAAAGGGGAATAATGTGGGGTAGCTGATTTTTAATTAATTTGAAAGTAATAAGTCAAAGCACCTTCTTTTGAATGAAAAATCTGGACAATAAAAAAGGATCAAATTTCTCTTTTCAAAATATGCTTTCAACCCACAAAGTTAAGCAAATATTTCAAAAAAATTAAGTACCTTTGTGCTTGTTTTCAGAGTTTGGGACAAAAGTTATCAACAATCAAACATTAAATATGAAATCAAAAACTGTTCTAACGATATTGATTTGTCTGCTTTCAACCAATGTTTTTGGACAGATTTCTGAAAAAGGCAAAGTTGGATTTTCGTATTCTTTTGGTGGCATATCGTTGATTTCCAAAAAGGATCTTTCAAAAGAATTAACTGCCAAAAGTTCCAGTTCGGTGGGTTTGGTGTATCTTCATCCACTGAAACAAGGGCTTGAACTTGAATCTGGCTTGACTTATTCTCTGTTTAATTACATTCAAAAAGCAGATCCTGAAGTCGGCGGAAATGATTTTGATGGAAATATTTCTGTAATTGATATTCCGATCGGAGTCAGAGCAACTTTTGGAAAATATTTTTTCATCAACGGTGGTGGATTAATTGATTTCACAGCAACAAATTCGGTCCCAATAAGCTCCCAGTCGGGAATTGGGCTTTACGGCGGATTGGGCGTGGTAGCTGATTTTGATTTTGGCGGATCCTTATTTTTGAATCCTTACATAAAACTTCATTCGCTGATTCCTTTTGGAAATTGGAAAGAACAAGACCGAATTTTTGAAACTTTGGGAGTGAAAATTGGTTATACCTATAAGCTGTAAAAGTTCGGAAACCAACCGATGATAATGGAATATTAATATTAAAACTAAAAAATTTTAACGATAAAAATGGCTTCACAGGAAGATGTTTTCAAAAAACTGATCGCTCACAGCAAGGAATACGGTTTTGTGTTCCCTTCGAGCGAAATTTACGACGGACTTGGCGCCGTGTATGATTACGGACAGAACGGTGTTGAACTGAAAAACAACATAAAAAAATATTGGTGGGACAGCATGGTGCTGCTCAATGAAAATGTGGTGGGAATTGATTCCGCTATTTTTATGCACCCAACCACCTGGAAAGCGTCAGGGCACGTAGATGCATTTAACGACCCGCTTATTGACAACAAAGACAGCAAAAAACGGTATCGCGCTGATGTGCTGATTGAAGAACTGCTTGCCAAATTCGATGAGAAAATAGATAAGGAAGTAGAAAAAGCTGCGAAACGTTTCGGCGAAAGTTTTGACGAAACCATGTATCGTCAAACTAATCCGCGCGTGCTTGATTACCAGACTAAACGGGATGAAATTCATGCTCGTTTTGTAAAAGCACTGAATGACGGTGACCTCGATGAACTTAAACAAATCATCGTTGACTACGAAGTGGTTTGTCCCATCAGCGGCACCAAAAACTGGACCGATGTTCGTCAGTTTAACCTGATGTTTTCCACCGAAATGGGTTCCACTTCGGATGGTGCGTTGAAAATTTACCTTCGTCCGGAGACGGCTCAGGGAATTTTTGTAAATTATCTCAACGTTCAGAAAACCGGCCGGATGAAAATCCCTTTCGGCATTGCACAAATAGGAAAAGCATTTAGGAATGAAATAGTTGCACGTCAGTTTATTTTCCGTATGCGCGAATTTGAGCAAATGGAAATGCAGTTTTTCGTTCGTCCGGGCGAAGAAATGAAATGGTTTGAGTACTGGAAAGAATTCCGTCTGAAATGGCACAAAGCACTTGGACTTGGCGATCACAAATATCGCTTTCACGACCACGACAAGTTGGCTCACTATGCTAATGCTGCGACCGATATTGAGTTTGAAATGCCGTTTGGCTTCAAAGAAGTGGAGGGAATTCACTCTCGTACCGATTTTGATTTGTCGCAACATGAGAAATTCTCTGGTAAAAACATCAAATATTTCGATCCTGAACTAAACCAATCTTACGTTCCTTACGTGGTGGAAACTTCAATAGGATTGGACAGAACGTTCCTTTCTATCATGGCAGCAGCCTACACCGAAGAAGAGTTGGAAGGTGGTGACAGCCGTGTAGTGCTGAAATTTCCGCCTGTGCTCGCGCCTGTAAAAGCTGCAATTTTACCTTTAGTAAAAAAAGATGGTCTGCCTGAAAAAGCACGAGAGATTTTGGACGAACTGAAATTTGATTTTAAATGCGTGTACGATGAAAAAGACAGCATTGGAAAGCGTTACCGCCGTCAGGATGCCGTTGGTACGCCGTTCTGTATCACTGTTGACCACCAAACGCCGGAAGACAACACCGTTACCATTCGTCATCGCGACAACATGGAACAAGACCGTGTTGCGATAGCAGATTTACATAAAATCATCGATGAACAGGTGAATATGAAAAATCTGTTTAAGAAAATTGTATAACGATTATTGATGATATTGCATAAAAAAAACGTTTCACTTAAAAAAGTTAAACGTTTTTTTTTGTATTCTACACCATAGAAATTCAGACCTCATAATCCACGCAAGCCCTTCCGGTACGTATTTTGGAAAGAATGGCTCCAACTTTTTTATGTTCGGGATGCTCTTGGTAAATATTCAAATCTTCTACCGAATTAAATTCGCAATACAAGGCCAAATCGTAATTGCTCGCGGGTGTATCGGGATGATTTATTCCAACTTCGATATTCTTCAAAACCGGAATTAAATCGATTAGTTTCTCAAATTCTTTTTTAAGCATTAAAGCGTTTTCAGCTTTTGATCTTCCTTCAGCTTCGTCTGCCAATTGAAAAAAAACGATATGTTTTATCATAAGCTCCTCCTAACCTCCCCCCAAGGGGAGGGATTAATATGTTAGTAAAAAAATTTTATTACGTTTCTCTAAAAAAGTCTCCCCTTCGGGGAGATTTAGTGGGGCTTACCTACTCCATTTTTCTAGGATAATCCACGGTGTAGTGCAATCCACGGCTCTCTTTTCGTGCGAGTGCTTGTTTGATAATTAAATAAGCCACACTGATAACATTTCTCAATTCGCAGATTTCACGGGAAACGACTGAACGCTGGAAAAGACTTTCGGTCTCTCGATACAGAATCTCCAAACGGCTCATTGCGCGTTGTAGACGAAGATTGGAACGCACAATGCCCACGTAGGTACTCATAATTTGTTCCACTTCACGGAAACTTTGCGTAATCAAAACCATCTCTTCGGTTAGCGAAGTGCCTTCGTCATTCCACGCAGGAATATTTTCATTGAATTTCAGGTCCTTAATCTTTGCTGAAGCATGAATTGCAGCAGTTTCCGCATAAACTATGGCTTCAATTAGTGAGTTGGATGCCAGACGATTAGCACCATGAAGTCCGGTGCGGGAACATTCGCCAATGGCGTACAAACGCTTGATAGACGTCTCTCCATTCAAATCAACCGCAATTCCGCCACACATATAATGTTGCGTAGGTCGAATAGGAATGTAATCTTTGGTAATGTCAATGCCGTACTCCAGGCATTTATGGTAAATCATTGGGAAATGCTCTTTGGTTTCTTCCGGATTTTTATGCGTAACATCCAGATACTCAAAGTCATCTCCGTATATTTTCATCTCATTGTCGATGGCACGCGCCACGATATCACGAGGTGCCAATGAACCTCGCTCATCGTATTTCTGCATAAACTCCCTACCCTTTCGGTCTCTTAAAACGGCCCCGTAACCACGAATTGCTTCGGTAATCAGGAAAACAGGACGTTCACTGTTGGGCGTGTAGAGCGCCGTTGGGTGAAACTGCACAAACTCCATATCCAGGATAATTCCGCGCGCACGATGAACCATGGCTATTCCGTCGCCTGTGGCGATTGGAGGATTGGTTGAAGCCAGATAAACGTTTCCTATGCCGCCGGTGGCAAGTACAGTCACTCTCGAGAGGAAAGTATGAATGTGATTGCTTTTCTGATTGAGTACATAAACTCCGTAGCACTCTATAAATGGTGTTTGACGCGTTACAATCTCTCCCAAATGATGCTGAGTAAGTATTTCAATAGCAAAATAATGTTCGAAAACATCAATCCCGGGATGATTACGCACTTTTTCGTTCAGGCTTTTCTGAATTTCAAAACCAGTATTGTCTTTATGATGAAGAATACGAAATTCTGAATGACCGCCTTCTTTATGCAGATCGAAGCGGTCGCTGTTTTCCTCTCGATCAAAATCGACACCCCAATTCAGTAGTTGGTCAATTTCCCTGCGAGCCTTTCCAATCACCTGTTCAACTGCATCCAGCTCGCAATGACCATCACCTGCAATCAACGTATCGCTAATATGTTTTTCCACACTATCAGGCGGATACATCACAGTTGCAATTCCGCCCTGCGCATAGGAAGTATTACTTTCTTCAAGTGTGGTTTTGCAAAGCAGAGCCACTCTACCGAATTTGGACGCTTTCAGTGCAAAGCTGATGCCTGCAATTCCACCTCCAACAACGAGAAAATCGTATTTTTTTGTCATTGTCTCAAATGTGATTTATTTGATTTATATGATTATTTCTTGATCAGTAATGCAAATTAAATTCGTTAATCGAAAATCAGCGAAGTCAAATTTGTGTTCAAAAAAAATTACATTCGCCTTAAATTCGCGTAATTCGCTCTAATTCATCTTAATTTGTAATAAAACCACATTTTCCACATGATGCGTATGCGGAAACATATCCACAGGCTGAACGGCTGTAACCCGATATTTTTCTTCCAGCAAAGCCAAATCTCGCGCCTGCGTGGCTGAATTACAGCTGACATACACAATCCGCTTCGGCTCCGCCAAAAGAATGGCTTTAATCACATCATCATGCATTCCGGCGCGCGGAGGGTCTGTGATTATCACATCAGGTTTTCCGTGCGTGGCAATAAAATCTTCTGTCAGCACATTTTTCATATCGCCTGCAAAAAAGAGTGTGTTCTCAATCCCGTTTAATGCCGAATTGACTTTTGCATCTTCAATGGCTTCGGGAACATACTCAATTCCAATGACTTTCCGTGCATTTTTAGAAACGAAATTGGCTATCGTTCCCGTGCCGGTATAAAGGTCGTAAACCAGTTCGTCTCCTGTTAATTCAGCAAAATTGCGAGTTATTTTATACAATTCGTAAGCCTGTTCAGAATTGGTTTGGTAGAAAGATTTTGGTCCGATTTTGAAACGTAAACCTTCCATTTCTTCGAAAATGGCGTCATTTCCTTTGAAAGTGATCACTTCCTGATCGGTAATGGTATCGTTGGCTTTGGAATTGATCACGTAAAGCAGGGAAGTTATCTGTGGAAATTTATCAGCTATGTGTTGCAGTAGTTTTTCCCTTTCGGTTTTGTCTTCGTGAAAAAACACCAGAATAATCATCAGTTCACCGGTGGAAGTGGTGCGAACCATCATTGTCCGGAGGAATCCTTCCTGAATACGTAAATCAAAAAAAGAAAGATTATTTTTCAGTGCGTACAAGCGAATTTCATTACGGATTTGGTTCTGTATATCATCCTGAAGCCAGCATTTGTTGATGTCCAGCACTTTGTCAAACATCCCCGGAATGTGAAAACCCACGGCATTCATTGTATCAAATTCTTTCTCCTCGAGCATCTCCTCGTAAGTTCGCCACCGACGATTGCTGAACGTGAACTCCAATTTATTGCGATAAAAAGTGGTTTTAGCCGAACCCAAAATCGGAGTAATTTCCGATAATTCTACTTTCCCAATCCTTCGCAGGTTATTTTCAACCTCTATTTGTTTGTGTTTCAACTGTTCGGAGTAAGGTAAAATTTGCCATTTACAACCACCACAAATGCCGTAATGCTCACAAAAAGGTTCTGATCGAACAGCTGATTTTTCCACAAAATCAATCACCCGCGCTTCCATAAAACTCCTTTTCTTTTTGGTCACTTGCAGATTTACAACATCTCCCGGCACTGCAAAGGGCACAAAAGTTACAACTTCATTCACTTTGGCGATAGCCTTCCCTTCGGAAGCTACGCCGGTAATCATCACATTTTCGAGAATTGGAAGTGATTTCTTTTTACGAGCCATTATTTTATTGACGATTTAAAATTTTTCGATTTACGATTTTCTTGACCTACAAAGGTAGAGATTTTTTGGAAATAATGATTGAATAGACTGTTGGATTGTTGTTCTAAAATCTAAAAAAATAGGACTTAAAAATCTTGCTTCTATTTTAATATTTCTTTCGAAAATTTTAATAGCAAAATCTGTGAAAAATGGCTATCTTTGTACTTGCTTACAAAGATATTTTTATTCCTTTATATGAAACTTAAACCGCTTTTTCTATCTGTAATTACCGTACTTTTATTTGGACTCAACTCCTGCCACGAATTTACCTCTACTGCTGTCAGTTTATTTGCTTCGGATGACACTACATCTGTTGTTTTCCCTGCTCCTCTCGGCTCAGTAAGCGACTTTGAGAAAGTTCTTACTGCTGATCAAATCCGCTCGCTGGACAGCATTATCATTCAGCACGAAAGGCGTACACATAACAAAATCAGCATTGTAAGCACGAAATCAATCAAACCTTTTCAATCGCTCAATGAATACAGCGTTAATCTGCTTGACAGTTGGGAAAAAGGTGACGATAAAAACCATAGTATTTTGATCAATTTTTCGGAAAAATTAGACGAGGTTCAGATCATTACCGGAAATAGCTTGAAGAAAAAACTTACCGAAAAAGACAGCAAGCGCATTATCAAAAAATCGATTCATCCCGAATTTGAAAAGGGTGATTATTATACCGGTTTGAAAAGAGGTTTGCAAAAAATTATTGCAGAAATAAACTAAGCTTAACGGTTTTGTCATTTCTAATATTTATCTTTGCATTGACAAACGAAAAAGTGGATTTTCGACTCATTTTTTGATAAACTCATTTTTCGGATTTCAGCCATTTTTCACTAAAAAAAATATTTTTTCAAAACGACTTATCAACAGTCATTTTTTACTTTCCTAAATATCAACGCTTTACCCTGTTGATAACTCTGTTGATAACTTACCTCATAACTTGTTGACACAAACAAGCAAAAAAATTTGCAAAACCCATATTCCGTGTGTTATATTTGCAACAAGAGTTACGACTCAACACATTTAATAGAATGTTGATGCGCTCTTTGAAATACTGACACATCTAACAAACCGGCAAGTAAAATTTCAAGACCGAGCGATCGGTGGCGAAAATTGTTGAGTGAGGCGACTGAAATAAAATCTCACAACGAACGAATTATCGATGGAAAGTTCCTCGGAATTTGAAAAAGATACTTCAATCGGCGGAAAGATTTTCGGATGACAATTTACAACTCAGACCGACCTTCGGGAAAGATTGAGAAAAGGCAAGATTACTAACGTCGGCGAAAACAAAGTAAACAACCTGAGGGTTCAAAGAACCAGACAAGCGGTGTGATGGAACGATTGGGCAACTAATCCGGAAGCATATCCAATTGGTAAAACGGCGCAAGCGGTTTTAACACCTAAATGCTTGCCTACGGCAGGCAGGGTTGATTTTTGTATGTTTTATTCGGACACTAAACCGGAGAATATCGAATCCTTTGCAAAAAGAATTTAATTCTACCGAGTGTGCGAACAGGTCATTATCCGAAAAAGAAAATGCAACGGGTCAAACCGGGACAGATTCTTATTCCTCACAGGAGTTTTTCAGATAAAAGATTAACCGGAAATGGGTTTCGGCAACGAGAAAACAGCGCTGAAAAGTGCAACTTTCGAGAAACCGGAATGCGCAAGCAACTAATTCCAACCTTTCTTTTCTCACGGAAAAACAGGAACCGCAACGGGTCAAACCGATGCAACTCCAATCCGTCAGGAAGCTTTCAGATAAAAGATAAAACGGAAAACGGCTTCGGCAACGAGATATCTGAGCGGAAAGCACGACTTTCGAGGAACTAAAATGCGAAAGCAACCACCTCCAACCTTTCTTTTTCACAGAAAAACGGAAACGCAACGGGTTCAACCGAAGCAATTCCATTCCCTCACAGGAGTTTTTCAGATAAAGATTAACCGGAAATGGTTTCAGCAACGAGATAACAGTGCAGAAAGCACGAACTTCGAGAAACCGGAATGCGAAAGCAACCAACTTCCCAACCTTCTTAACAACCGTACATACACAAAATCAAATCATATTTTCATTGAGTAATCAAAGATAAACAAAAAAAGGTAATTCTTTCTTCCCACACATTGGTTATTGATTTAATGGTTATGAGAAGCAAGTCGATGCGATAGACAACTCGTTGGATATCAGGTGCAACGGCGGAAACTTGAACGTGAACACGGGAAATTGAGCAATCAACGGAACGAAAACCCTAGTCGAAACAGTCGATAAAGTAGCTTTGGAAAAAAGTTATGCGCAGGCTGTCAAGATGAAAAGCAAGCGGTAAAGCAGAACATAGCCGTGATACTTCTGTAACACAAACACGAGCGAGAAAGTAAGACGCAAGTCCGAAGATCAGACCTCGTTAGATGAAGCAGAGCGGAGTGGAACTTCCAAGTTTCAATTCGTTAACTATCAGAGTCAAACTTTGAGATGTAACATCAGTATAGAAAAAGGCTATCAAGATTTTATTATTGATTAAGGGGGTGTCCGTTAAAGGCGCCCCCTTTCTTATTGACCTCTCTCTAACCCTCTGCGGAGAGAGAGAAATAATTCTTTTCACTCAGAAAAAGATTCTCCGTCACCTGATGGAGATCCAGGAAGCTTTGTAGCTTAGAAGCCTACACATTTTGCACTCAAAGACCTCCCCTTCAGGGTGTTTTGGAGGGGCTTGGAGGTCAATTGGAGGCACGTAACCAAGCCAAGACAACCTTCAACTCACCTGCATCAAAATGTTCTTTCAATAAACCATAAACGGAGCCATCGTAATAAGTATTTTCGACCAATTCTTTTGCTTTCAGCAATTTCTTCCTGTCGATGATTTTCACTGCATCCAGTTCACCTTTCATCACAAATTCAGCCAGATGCCCTGCAATTGTTCCAACAGTCAGGTTTCTTTCTTTTGCAATATCCTGGATTGATTTTCCACTTTTGAAAGCATCGAAAGTTTCAATTGCTGAGCTTCCTTTGGATTTCTTCGGTTTTCGCTCACGCTTTTCTCGGCTGAAAAGCTCACTCATGGCAGATTCCACACCGCTATCTTCACAATAATCGCGGATAATTTCAAGGAATTGTTCGCCAAATTTTTCATATTTAGCTTCGCCAAATCCGCTGATTTTAAGCAAGTCGGTTTTGGTTTGCGGCAGATAATCGGACATTTCCAAAATCGTTTTGCTGTTGGCAATCAGGAAAATCGGCATTCCGGTTTCATCCACTATCGAATTTCGAAGTTCATAAAGCATCGACAACAGCCCGGGATGGCGGGATTTGACTTTTGTTTTACTCTGATTACGGGAATAAGCACTGATTTTCACATTTGGCAACTCAAAGGATTTTCGCAAATCAAAGTATTTCTCTACACTAAATCCATTCCGAATGCCTTTTATCCAATGCATTTTCTGATGCGCAAAGGTGTAAATATCTATAAAAAACTCATCGAATTCTTTGGCATTTTCACGACTGTCGGTTACTGCCGGTGATTGTTTCAGTGTATCAGTAAGAATTCCCAACTTGTCTGAAAAATAGGTTTCGGAAGCCTCCAGACGCAGCGTGAGTAGTTCTTCATTAAAGGGAAATTGATTGACGATTTGAGAAATCTGAATACCGAATTTCACTCCTACATCCTGCAAATCATTGATTTGTTTGCTGATGTTGCGCAGAAAGTCAATGGTTTCCGAGCTGAATGATGAAGCTGCTTCATTGGTACTTGCCAGCCAACGACCTGACACTGAAACCATTTGCTTGAAATCAAACACACTCAGCAAAAGTGACAGAAAATAATTCTGACGAGATGCAGAATAACTGTTTTGCAGTTGCTCCAACGAAAAATGGCGGGATGAAAATTGGATAATTTCATTGTCGTTTTGAATGGCCTGACTACTGATTCGGCTTTGTAAAACCATTCCTTCCAGCGACCTGCATCGGCTCAGCGCCACGTAAACCTGTCCCGGAGCAAAGGACGCCCCGGCATCAATCACAGCCTTATCAAACGTCAATCCTTGACTTTTGTGAATAGTAATTGCCCATGCCAATCGAAGCGGTAACTGCCGGAACAATCCCAACATTTCCTCTTTTACTTCAAGTGTGGTTTCATCAGCCTTGTAACGGATATTTTCCCAAATCATCTGCGAAACCTCAATTTCAACATTATCTTCGGGACATTTTACCATCACTACATCATCATTCAGCTCAGTCACAATCCCGATTTTTCCATTGAAAAAACGGCGAGGCGTCTCTGTATCGTTCTTGATAAACATTACCTTGGCCCCGATCTTTAATTCCAAATTTTCTTCGGCCGGATAACTTCTTTCGCCAAAATCCCCTTCAATCTTGGCTTTGTAAAACCTGGAAGGTTTATTAATGTTATCCAATTCTTCCCGATTTATTCGGTCTGCTTTGTAGTTGTGAGTAGTGAGAATAACGTAAGTGTCGTCTTTGGGAGGCACAAAGAGTGGATTGTGGCGTTTTTCGAGCATTGCCAGACTATATTCTGAAAGTCGGTTATTCCGAACTTCGTTCAAAATCCGGATAAATTCTTCATCTCTTTGCCGAAAAATTTTCTCAAATTCAATATGTACAAACGGTTTTTCCTGAAAAACCTGGCTGTTAAAAAAATAGACACCCTTGTAAAACTGCGATAGAATCTGCCATTCTTCCTGCTGTGCAACAGGTGAAAGTTGGTACATATCGCCGATGAAAATCATCTGCACACCACCAAACGGCTCATTGAAACGATAGCGGACATGCCGAAGCACCGTATCAATTGCGTCGAGTACATCCGCGCGCACCATGCTTATTTCATCAATCACCAGGAGTTCCAGTTCACGCAACACTTTCCGACGATTGGCCACCATTTTCATTTTGCTGATCAACTCCTTTCTCCCCCATTCCGTAGGTACAAAAGGTGTAAAAGGAAGTTGGAAAAAACTGTGAATGGTCGTTCCACCCGCATTAATCGCAGCTACGCCCGTTGGTGCCACTACAGCGATCTGCTTAGGTGACTCTTCCTTCAATCTCCGGAGAAAGGTAGTTTTACCGGTACCTGCTTTTCCGGTCAGAAAAACATTTTGGTTGGTCAGCGTTGCAAAAAGTTTGGCGTAATCATGAGTAGTATATTGTTCCATTTATTTTGAATTTAAAAAATTAGGGATTGACTGCAATTGTATAATCTGCAAATATTGATCTAACAACAAATATATAGAAAAGAAGTGAATAACGAAAGCCGGGAACTTGATGTAAAAAATCCTAACAGGATTTTCGCCTGTTAGGATTACTAAATGATGATATCTGAAAATTTCTATTATTGAAAGTAACTCATTATTCAGTTTTCGCTTTCCGGGAACGGGCTTTTTTCAGTTCTTCCTCCAGTTTCTGGATCTCTTTTTCCTGGTTATTGATAGTTTTCAGAAGGGCGTTCAGCTCCTCGTTTTCAATAGTTGTAGGATATTGAGCTTCCACCCGGTCCAAAAAGTCGGCAAGTACATTCATGTAGTTTGTAAATGCTTCGTAGGGTGAGCTGTAATGCGTCCCATAAGCGTCTGAATGGGACATGTAGCGGAAATTGTCCGAGGACTGAAGCAACAGCCAGTCGTGAAGGAGCGGTTTGTCCTTGCTCAAATTTACCCGTTCGCTCACATCGTACAGTTTTTTCAAAGCTTCCTGCTGCAAGTCATTTCCAGTCCAAGCACTTAAATCTTTGCTAGCCGACCAGCTTGTTGGGTAAATCGTAGAGAGCGGACCGGCTGATTCCAGTTTTTTTGTAGCTTCTGAAGGTAGAATAAATGCTGCGCCCTGTTCCATGGCGTGGTATGGTAACGCTTTCAAAAACTCAAATATTCCATTTTCGGCACGCTGGATGAAACCAAACGTCTCGTATCCCATTCCAATGTTTACAATCTGCTCATCTTCCGGAAGTCCGGTTACCCACGAAACAAATTTTTCGGCATTCAGCGGATAATCCGACCAAGAAGTATTTGAGAAACGGAATGAAATATCATCACTCAGTTTATTATTTCTTGTCAAAAGTTTCAGTTTGGGAATGCTGATGTGATTATAAACTTTGTTAGGGCTTTTCCAACCCATCACATATTTCACCTCTTCAATCAGCATTGTTTTGTATCCCATTTTAGAAACGATTTCTCCAATTTCGTCCGAATAAATCAGATCTGAATTGCGGAAAGCAGTGGGTTTTTTGCCAAACAAGGTTTCAATTTTCTTGGCATGCATTTCAACCTGCTCAATAAATTCATCCTTATCAAATACCGATGCAAGCGAGTGTGCGTAAGTTTCAGCAATAAATTCGACGCTTCCAGTCTTTGCCAATTCCTTGAAACTGTCAATTACTTCAGGTGCAAAAGATTCAAACTGTTCTAGTGCGACTCCGGAGATAGAAAATGCACATTTGAATTTTCCATTTGAACTTCTGATCATTTCAGTAATGATTCGGTTTGCAGGCAGGTATGATTTTTCAACTAACTCATGGATGCGATCCTCAGTTTGAAATTCATCGTAATAGTAATGGTCACTGCCAATTTCAAAAAACTGATAACGTTTCAACCTAAACGGTAGGTGAATTTGAAAAAAGAAACATATATTTTTCATAGTTGTAAGTATTATTTCTGATTATTAGATGAATATATTAAAGACCTGTAACTTTATCGTAAATGGCTCTTACTTTGAGTCCGGCGTCATACCATTTTATGTTGTTCACTTCTTCGAGACCAAGTTCGTGGAGGCTCTTATACATTGACGGATAAGTCACGATGGAATATATGGCATTTGCCATAGCATCAATGTCCCAATAGTCGGTTTTTATCACGTGAGTAAGAATTTCAGCACATCCCGATTGATGGGAAATTATAGACGGAGTACCCACCTGCATGGCTTCCAGCGGCGAAATTCCAAACGGCTCAGAAACCGAAGGCATGATGTAAACATCACTTTGTGCCAGCATTTCATGAACTGCACGTCCGCGAAGGAATCCCGGGAAATGAAATCGGTCGGCAATGCCGCGTTTGGCGACGAGTTCAATCATGGCGTTCATCATATCACCGCTACCAGCCATTACAAAACGTACATTTTTAGTTTTTTCAATAACCCGGTGAGCTGCTTCAACGAAATATTCCGGCCCTTTCTGCATCGTGATTCTGCCAAGAAAAGTAACTACTTTATCTTTGCGCGGAGTTTTCACGAAACTATCCGCATCTACAAGCGGATCTACGGCATTGTGCACGGTTGTCACTTTGCTTGGGTGCTGATGATATTTTTCAATCACAGTCCTGCGGGTAAGGTTACTCACGGTCATGATGTGATCTGCAGCATCCATTCCGTCTTTTTCGATTTTATAAACCGTTGGATTTACCTTTCCACGGCTTCTGTCAAAATCGGTAGCATGCACGTGAATCACAAGCGGTTTGCCGCTAATCTGTTTCGCAAATCGGCCAGCTGGATAAGTAAGCCAGTCATGTGAATGGATAACGTCAAAATCCAGCTGATGCGCCAAAACACTTGCTACAGCTTCGTAATTTGATATTTCCTCGATTAAATTATCAGGATATTTTCCGGAAAAATCGATGCATCCAAGATCATTGGTAAAAATTCTTCGGAAATCATATTTTATGCCATTGCGAAGCCAGAAATATTCATCCGGATTCATTATCCAGCCGATACGGCTTTCAACATGCTCTCGACTATTCTCTTTCCAAACTACGGGCACATTGCAGGCACCGATAATTTTGGCAAAACTCTGATCTTCATCTCCGTGTGGCTTTGGAATTACGAAAGTAATATCCATGTCGGGCTGTTCGGCCATTCCTTTGGTAAGCCCGTAGCTTGCCGTGCCCAATCCACCTAATATATGCGGGGGAAATTCCCATCCAAACATCAATGCTTTCATACTTGCGGTTCGTTTTCGTATTTTTTCAAAATATCCAACACATTAATTACACCTGCCACGCTCATGGCAAACGATATACCTCCATGTCCTTTGAATGGCGGATTTCCGTCATATAGTTCCGAAAGTGTGCTTACGCAGAGTTCAGTCATTTCTGATTCAAATCCAATCAACATCCTTTCGATAAATGATTTACCACTCTGCTTATAAATGGAAAGGTAGGCGCTGGCGTAGATTCCGGAAGTCCAGGGCCAGATCGGACCGTTGTGGTAATTCCAGTTTCTTTCCTGCATACCACCTTGATATTCAGGTCGGTAAAAACCGCTTTTCGGACTTAATGTACGAAGCCCTTTGACAGTCAGTAATTCACGTGTGGTGATGTCCACCACCGATTTACGCTGTTGTTTGTTGAGTGGTGAATACGGTAAGCCTGCCGCAACGATCATATTGGAACGGACTTCCACATCTTTATAATCATCTACGACGTAGTCGTTCAGGTAAGTGCCGTTCCAGAATACATCTATGAATGACAATCTAGCCGTTTCGGCCTGGTAGTCAAGTAAATCAGCAGATTGCTCATTTCCGACAGACCTTTCCAGCTCTGAAACAAATTTAAGAGCATTGTACCACAAAGCATTTATTTCAACTACATATCCGGTACGCGGAGTGATGGGATTTCCTTCGGGCTCTACGGCATTCATCCAGGTTGCTGGCTTGCTTGTACCATTTACATAAAGCAAGTTGTTTTTGTGCATGAAAAGATTTGGATGATTCTGCTTGCGGATGAAGTTTATGATTTTTACACAAATATCATTGAATCTCTTGCCGGCTTCCTCAACTGATCGCTGGGCAGCAAATTGCTGAACGGCGTAGATAAACCAAAGCAACACATCCGGATCATCTATTCCCTCAAGCTTCAAGTTCTCATTATTTCCATCCAAAAACATTTCCAGCTCTTCAACAGCCGTTTTCATTATCAAATCAAAATAATCTTCCCTTCCAATCATCAACGTGGACGGCACAAGCGAGAAAAACTCATCGCGCGCTCTTGATCCAAACCACGGATATCCCGCCAAAAGATAGGTTTTGTCCTTTTCTCTTTTATAAAACTGCTGCGCTGAATTTTTCAAGCAGGACGCCATATCGATCCTTGCATCACGGCGGGCAAGTTCTGTGTCCCACAGTTTTTTAAGACCAGCCGGTGAAGTTTCCGAAATACCTCCCGAGAAAATGATTGACTCACCTTTCTTTATCGGCATTTCAAAATATCCGGGCACCAGCAAGTCCTCTTTGTAGGCATAGCCCCGTTCCTGCTCTTTGAAGTATTCGATTCCGTGATACCAATCAGGCTGGTGATTGTAGGCATTTGTCCTGGAAAACTGCATGCAAAGCTCAGGATATCCGTCGTAAAGCTTCATTGCAATACCGTTTTTCAATACTCTGAAAGATGTATCAGCCTCATCATTCTGCTGTGTCAATGTATTGACATTTCTGAATGCCAAAAACGGTTTAAACCGAATGGTGGTGGGTGAATGAGCTTCGAGGAGAGTGTACTTGATAAGTACGCGCGGTTCGAATGACACAAGCAATCTTTCTTTTGAAAGGATGACACCACCTACACGGTAAAGCGTACGCGAAATAATCTCACAATCAAACTGGCGGATGTACTTGTGCCCGTTCGGACTGAAATTGTTGCCTTCGTATTTGTGAATTCCCAGATTGAATTCGGCTCCATGCTGAATCACGGTTTCGTCAAGCGACGAAAGCAACACGTGGTTGGAGTTGTCGATTTCGGGAAGGGGGACTACCAACTGGCCGTGATACTTTCGGGTATTACAGTCCACCAGGGTAGTGCAGTTGTACGCTCCGGCTCGGTTTGTACGAATCATTTCTTTAGAAAGTGATTTTTCCAAATTCATCAGGAGCGTTTTATCAAAATTTAAATAGCTCATCTTGGATAGTATTGAAATGGTTATTTTCTCAACAAAATTAGTAATAAAAAAAGTTATTAGCAATACTACCTGATGAAATAAATTAAAAAATGTCATTATTTGTACTTAAAACGAATCTTTTTTATCCTTGTAATGAAATTTCCTAACTCTTCTGAAAAAATCTGAAGCAGAGAGCCTGATATTAGCATATTTTTAAACTATTAAATTTTTTCTCTTATTGATAAAAAATCAATTCATTTCAAAAATTGAAGTCTGTAATTTTTCTGCAAAAATATTTTTATCGGTTTTTCACAAAATATATCACACAAATCAATCAAAAAATAATAAAATCACTTTTTACAATTTCGAACTCTAACTAATTGTAAATAGGAAGATAAAAAACAGATTTTGTATTATTAATGCTGGTTTGAAAGCTGAAAATAAATTTATACATTTGCATAAAATAACTCCTAATCAATCTATGCAAGCAATTTCATCATTTGCAGACCTTACATCACATCTTGTAGAATCCAAGCAGCGCAAACGGATTGCTGTAGCCAATGCTGTAGATGCACACACGCTGGATGCGGTGCTGATGGCCGTGGAAAAAGGAATTGTGGAAGCGTATTTGATCGGTGACCTGGCAGAGATTGAGTCGCCACATTTTTTTGAAAAGCCCGAAATCCTGAAATATGTTCACATCATTGACCTTCCGGAGGTAAGCGAAGCTACGCTGGAAGCCGTGCGGATGGTAAAAGAAGGTGAAGCCGATATTTTAATGAAAGGGCTGGTTAATACGGATGTGATTTTGCGGGCAATTCTGGATAAAGAAAAAGGCCTGCTCCCTCCGGGAAATATCCTGACTTACAATGCTGCTTTGGAAATTCCAAAATACCACAAACTGTTGTTTTTCTCTGATCCGGCTGTAATCCCCTACCCCAATATCGAACAGCGGAAGGCGATGATAAAATATGCCATCAACACCTGTCACAAATTCGGCATTGAGCATCCGAAAGTTTCGCTGATTCATGCCACTGAGAAGGCAAATCCAAAGATTATGTTTATGCAAGATTACCTGGACATTCTTCAATCGTGGCGTGCAGGTGAATTTGGAGATGTGATCCTGGACGGCCCGCTTGATATTTTCTTATCGCTCGACACAGAGAGAGGAAGTATCAAACACGTTCCTACACCTGTTCTGGGAGATGCTGATGTACTGATTTTCCCCGATTTTGCCTGTGCCAATGCTTTCTACAAAGGTTTGGCTCTTTTCGCAGGAGCTGAAATGGGCGGAATCCTTCAAGGCACCGAGAAACCCTGCGTACTCACTTCACGAAGCGACAGTACGCAATCAAAATTTTACAGCATTGCGATTGCCTGTATTTTAGCATAGATGTCCTGATTGTTATATTTGATTTTACTTGTTTTCGTATGAGAATACTAGCAGGAAAACTTGTATTCCTGATACATACAAAAATAATGTAATAAGCCTGCCTGCTGCAAGCAGGGTTGGGAACCCCTGATAATAGCCTTTCTACTAAGGTTTTAAAGATAAAATCTAAGTAACTTAAAACGCTAAAACAAGAAAGTTATATGTATTATCATTTTTTCGGATAATTGAAATTATTGTTTCTGTATAATGCAAAACGAATAATCAAATTCTTCTATTCAATGGGAATTAACGGGTGCGGCGGTTTGTAACCGCCGATTTTAATAAGCGGTTACCCCGATAGCTATCGGGGCGCTTCACCCGTGAGGTTTGTGCGAACATTTCGGGTGAAAACAGCTAAAAACCGCATCACCCAAAGATATTTTTCGTATCTTTACCCCCTGATTACGAAGTATGCTGTAGCATGATACGGTGCACCCGAAAATCATCCGGACTGCATGTCAGAGTCATAGAGGCCGTTTACTTCAATGCATAAACAACTGAATCCACCTGCAATACTGCAAAAAAATATATTCAAGAAAACAATAACAATGGACAACCAACAAAATCACGAAAATCAATTAAATATTGAGCTTTCAGCCGAGGTGGCAGAAGGAATCTATTCAAATTTGGCGATAATATCACACTCTTCATCCGAATTTGTACTCGATTTTATCCGCATTATGCCGGGCACACCAAAAGCGAATGTCAAATCACGCATTATTCTTACTCCGGAACATGCCAAAAGACTGCTGATGGCTCTACAAGACAATGTCAATAAGTACGAGCACCAATTTGGAAAAATAAAAACTCCGGATACAAACATGATGCCTCCTATGCCGATGGGTTTTGGCGGAGAAGCGTAGACGTTTGAGGTTTGAAAAAAAAAAAAAAAAATTAGAAGTTAGAAACCTGTCTGCCTGAGGCAGATTAGAAATTAGAATACGAAAAAAACATAAAAACTCAGGACTCAGAGCTATAAACTATTTACCTGTTTTTCAGGGAATTATACACAGTTTCGTAGAGTGGCGTGTAAATTCTATGTTTCTGAGCCAGATTAACGATTAATCCGGTGAGTGTTTCAACTTCAGTGCGGTTGCCGGCTTTAAAATCGCTGTGCATGGATGTGGTTGTGCCTTTAGGTAGAATTTCAGAACGATTTACGACCTCTTCCACTGCATTTTCTCCCATATTTATTCCTTCGGCTTTAGCTACTTTCAGGAATTCTTCAGCCATTCCTACCGTCATATTCAGTCGTTCGTCTGTGTCCACCAGTTCATTGAAACCTACATCGAAATAGGATGTCAACGAAGCTGAAACTGAGATGAAAAAGAATTTTTTCCAGATACTTTCACGGATATTTTTAGAGAGGACGACGTCGATATCGGCTTCTTTGAGAAGATTTTCAAATGATTTAAGTTGCTCATTATCACCATTATCATATCCAAAAACAAACTTTGCGTAGCTTCCCGAACTTTTAATGATTCCAGGATCAGTTTTTCTGCTCACAATGTAAGAACATCCGCTCCAAACGATATGATTGGATAGAATCTGACGAATTCGCTCGGTAATATCACCGCCATTCAACAGCGGTAAAAGAACGGTTTTTTTGCCAATACATGGTTTGATAAATTCGATGGAATCGGCCAGATCATAGCTTTTTGTAGTCAGGATAACATAGTCCATTATGCCGATTTCCGAAGGATTGTCAGTCGCCAAATCTGGTTTTGCCGTGAAATCATCCCGATCAGAAATCACTCGAATTCCATTTTTCTGTATAGCTTCGAGATGCTCTCCGCGTGTAATGAAATAAACGCCGACATTGGAGGAATTTCCAAAACGTCTGGCTAATTTACCGCCATAAAAACCACCTACACCTCCAAGACCGAGAATTGCAATTTTAATTTTTTCCATAGAATAAATCTTTGCAAACAAAACAAAAATTTCAGGAAATTGTTTAATACTTTTTACATTCCTCTGCCGCCACCACCCCATTGGCCTCTTCCATAACCCTGACCAGGACCAGGTCCGTGACCTCGATTCATGTTTTCTAAATTTTCACGGTCTTTTGCAGAGGCTCCGGAGAATTTGTTGATTCTGTAGGTGAAGCTAAGTAAAAAATACGATGGAAGCGAATTTGAACGGCTGAACTCTATAAAGTTTTCTCCCACATTCTGATTGATGTTTTGACGCTGACGGAGAATATCATAGACTCTCAGTGAAATTACACCCTTGTTTTTGAATGCATTTACATCCACTGTCGCATTCCAAATCCATTGAGAAGGATTAAAATTGGCATAACCGGATTGTTTGGTATAATTAACATCAGTGGTAAAATTAAGAAGCTTTATCGGTCTGAAACCAAGATTCATGGAGCTGGTCCAATCGTAAGTTTCAGAAGCATTTTCGTTGAAATTGTTTTCAGTGAATGAATAACGAACGCCACCTCTTACTGCAACATCAAATTTTTCCTGTGTATAGCTGAGAGAAAGATTTTCAGAAGCATTGTATCTGATAGTGCTGCTCAAGTCACCCAAAATTAATCTATCCACATCTATTTCATCGGCATTTACTTTACGGGAAGTGTAACCGTACTGTTTGTTTGTGCCGAAAGAGGTATTGTTGCTGAAATTGAATTTCTTCAAAAACGGCTGGTTGTACATAAAAAAGGCATTGACATTAAACGGTATTTCATGTGAATTCACAGTCTGAATATATCTTTTTCCATCCACGGTGTAAATACTGTTATTAGTCAAATTGTCTTTAGTGGCATTCCCAAAAAGTCCAAAACTGTATGAGCTGAACGTTTCAGTATTGTAATTCGAATACATCAATCTCAAATTGTGATTGAAAGCCGGATTCAGCGTAGGATTTCCCACAGTCTCATTCATCAGATCTGTGTTGTTTTTCACAGGTTGCATCTGGCTGATAGAGGGTTGTTCGGTGCGTCCCCGATATTCCAGGCGCGCGAATTTTCTAGTTCCGAAATTATACTGGAAACGTAGTGCCGGCGCCAGGTTAATTACTTCATTTTTGAGCGGAACTACACTGTTATCAGCATACGTACGTGTGCTGTATGTCTGCGATGGTTCGGCACTAACACCCAGTGTCAAGTTGTAATCCTTCTGCACCAACCGGTAATTCACATCCAGCGTTTCTCTGAAGAAATTATTTTGAAATTCGTTGCTGTACTCTTCATTTTTCACTGTATAATCGCCGTTTGAGTCCTTATCAAAGAGATTTCGGATAGAGTTTCGCAAATTTCCGTTAAACGAAAGTGCTGTTTCCAGGAAATGCTTTCGAGATTGCCCCAGCGGTTCAACGAATGACACACGCATACCGAAATTGAAGCTGTTTGAGCGGTTCTCATTTTTTTGATTAATGATAGTTTCAGACGTTGGCGTGTTTTTTTCAGAATAGTTCATCCCGTCGCTTTCACCCTGAGAAAGATTTGTATTCAGCCTCGTGGTCAAAGTACGGCCTGGCTTATCCATTTTTCTATTATAAATAAATGTAAGCCCGCCGTTAATATCAAGTCCATCGCCAAAATTGTTCGTATTTCCCCAACTTGTAGTATCGTTTTCCTGTAGATAAAGATAGTTGGAAGAGTTATTATTGAAAGAGCGATTAAACCCAATATTTGGCTGAATGATGTACGAATTCATGGTGTCGGGCTTCCATTCCATTTCAAAACGGAGGCTGCCTTCGTAATTTTCGCGTTGGTTGGTACTGTTGGAGTTATTCTGATAAGTCAATCCTTGCAGGTAGTTCTCACGTTCATTTTCAGAGATAACAATATTATCCGAATGGTTGAATGTAACATCGCCGCCCACAATGAGTTTATCGCTCAAAGGCGTATTGACATTATATCCAATGTTTTGAGTTTCGGTGATTCCGCTTCTTCCACCTCCAAAACCACCCCGGCCACGACGGCTTCGGGAAGAGTTGGTATTGTTGGCCCCGGCTGTGACGGACGACCGGGTATCGCCGTTCATGATGTTCAGAAATGCATTGGCATCGTAGCGAAATTCCGGATTGATATCCGTACCGGCTCCCGCCTGTACATTGCCGAATACTCCCTGCCGACGGTCGCGCTTGATGGTGAGGTTGATGATACGTTCGGTTTCGCCATCATCAAAGCCCGTAAGCTGTGACATTTCTGATTTTTGATCCACCACCTGTACGCGGTCAATCATATCTGCCGGGATATTTTTGGTTGACATTTCAACATCGTCACCAAAAAATTTCTTTCCATCGACGCGCACTTTTTTTACTTCCTGCCCATTGACCATGATTTTTCCATCAGCAGTGATTTCTACACCAGGCATTTTTTTCAAAAGGTCTTCTACCACGGCATTTTCGGAAGTCTTAAAAGCGCCTGCATTGTATTCAATCGTGTCACCTCTGGTCGTCACCTGCACCTGAGTGCCGGTTACTTCAAGATCTTTCAGCACTTTCGAATCTTCTTCCATTTCCATGTCCGGCAGTCGAAGGTCTGCGCCTGCCATTACTAAAGGCATATAAATATTTACATAACCTATCATGCTTGCATGCAGAATATAAGACCCGTTTCTGACTTGCCGAAAGTTTACAACTCCGGTAGAATCGGTTGTCAGGCCATTGACAAAGGAGGAATCTTTAGCATTCAAAAGCCTTACCGCAGCAAATTCCAATGTTTTTTTGGAGTTTTTGTCAACTATTTTTGAATGGATAGCGTGTTGAGCTTGAATTGAAAACGTGAGCAGTAAAAATATTGGGAGTAGAAGATTTTTTTTCATTATAATAAAGTCTTGGGTCATTGTTTCTCCAGAAACAACGTGAATTAATTTTTGTTTTTATTTCGAGTCAGTAATTTGACGTATGTACAGACTTAAAGTTTAAATCAAACAAAATCTTTTTCTGCTTGTTATTAATTTTACAAATAGATAAAAATTATAAAAATGAAAATGAAAAGATTAAATTTATTATTATCACTGATTGTTGTAACAGCTGTTTTTGCTTTCGGACAACACAAATTACCCGAACTATCATACAGCTACGGTGCTTTGGAACCGCATATCGACAGTACAACAATGCGCATCCACCATTCTGGTCACCACGCGGCTTATGTAAACAACCTCAACAAAGCGCTGGAGAAATATCCACAATACCAAAGCTGGTCAGTTCGCGATTTGTTGTTGAAACTAAATTCACTTCCAAAAGATGTGCAGACAGCCGTCCGTAACAATGGTGGAGGTCACTACAACCACACTTTCTTCTGGCAGATAATGGCTCCGGCAGGCACCGGCATGAAACCGTCACTTGAAAATGCGATTGTAAAATACTTTGGCAGTGTAGATAAATTCAAGGAAGTTTTTGAAAAAGCTGCTACCGGAAGATTTGGCTCAGGATGGGCCTGGCTGCTGAAAAAATCAGACGGCACGCTTTACATTGAATCAACTGCTAATCAGGACAATATGCTGATGCCGTTCAACACGCTGAAAGGTAAACCAATTTTAGCTCTTGATGTTTGGGAACATGCTTACTACCTGAAATATCAATCCAAACGTGCAGCTTATGTGAAAGCATTTTGGAATGTAGTAAACTGGGATAAAGTAGCTGAACTTGGAGGATATTAATTCCATCGTGTATTAAGTAAAAAAAGGCATTGCAGATCTGCAATGCCTTTTTTTATTCCTGTTTTATACTATTTCAATTCACCTTTCATAAACTGATAGGTTGTTTCAAGCGAAGCTTCATCGTCTGTGATTACCAGGATTTTATCACCCACGTTTAGCTCTGTATTTCCTCGTGGAATAAAGTATTGATCACCGCGCTTTACCATCGCAATCAGCGTATTATCGGGGACATTCAGGTCCATCAGTCGCGATCCGTTGGCCAGATATTCATTTTTAATAGAAATTTCACTCATGAAAGATTTTATCTCATCTGCAATTTCCACATCAAAACTCTTTAATTTGCGTTTTCGGGGAGCAATTTCAGAAAGTTTCAGCCATTTTGCCATAGAACTTACAGTAGTTCCCTGCACGAGAAGCGAAATGATGGTGATGAAAAATACGATATTAAAAATCGTCTTTGCGTGAGAAATATCTGAAATCCAGGGATAAGTGGCAAAAATAATCGGCACAGCACCCCGGAGTCCTACCCACGAAACATAGTTTCTGGCTTTCAATGAAAGTTTGCGGAAAGGTAACAGGCAGGCATGGATTGTAATAGGACGTGAAACAAAAATCATGAAAAGCCCAACTACAATTCCAACTCCGGCAATCGGGAGTAATTCTGAAGGATTTACTAAAAGACCAAGCGTCAGGAACATGATAATCTGTACGAGCCAGGTCATTCCATCAAAGAATTTAAGCGAACTGCGCTTGTGTACAAAACGGCTGTTGCCGATGAATAAACCGCCTACATAAACTGCCAAATATCCGTTTCCACCAATAAATGTAGTGATCCCGAAGAGAAAAAACATCAGTGTAACGAGTAAAACGGAATAAAGAGCATCGTTGTCCAGATTAATTTTATTGATGATTCTAACAAACAGTTTTCCGAGGAAATATCCTGCCAATCCACCAAATGCAAGTTGCTTTACAAACATCCATACGGCTGCCCAGGCATCAATTTCAGGCGATTGGATCAGCTGAATCAACACAATAGTGAGCATGTAGGCCATCGGGTCGTTACTTCCACTCTCAAACTCGAGCATCGGACGCAAGTTTTCTTTCAGCGATACATTCTTTGAACGAAGTATAGAGAAAACCGACGCAGAATCAGTTGAGGACATAACGCTTGCCAGTAAAAACGATTCCAGCAGTGTAAATGTGACTGCATTAAAGAAATTATTTGTCAGCCAATATATAAAAATCCCTGTCAAAAGTGCCGTCAGTAACACCCCAACTGTAGCCAGCACCAAACCCTGCGCGGCAATTGGCTTTATTTCATTCATCCGGGTATCCATGCCACCCGAGAAAAGGATGATATTCAAAGCCACTACGCCGATTGCCTGCGCCACTTTGGGAGAATTAAATTCAATCCCGAGTCCATCGCTTCCGAAAAGCACCCCGATCAGCAGAAAGAGTAACAATGTAGGTACTCCAAACCGGCTTCCCATCTTACCTACAAGCAGACTTACAAAAAGGAGAACAGATACTATTAATAAAAAAAGTTCAACAGTTAATGTCATAATTTTATCTGATTTTCTTGCAAAGTTAAGTTTTTAATCCAAAAATCTTATAATATTTTTGAATTTATTTTGTCAACTATCAATAAAAACTATTAATTCACTAATTAAAATCATTTTATTCTAAGATATTCTTAAAAATATTTTTGGTAATTAAGAAAAAAGCTGTACATTTGCACTCGCAAAAGCAAAGAAGGTACCATAGCTCAGTTGGTAGAGCAAAGGACTGAAAATCCTTGTGTCCCCGGTTCGATTCCTGGTGGTACCACT
>CAZIRA010000019.1:1845-31187 GCA_964541615.1 uncultured Paludibacter sp. | reverse complement strand
GCAAATAACAAAGTAATTTTTCTCATAAATATTAATTTTTAAAGTTAGTAATTTGTTTTTTGGTAATAAATTATCAGAATCATCCGCTAATCTGAAATAAATCAAAGCGATAGAAACATAAAAAACGAAAGATACGTTATTTTGCATCTATATTTTTATTTTTTTAATAAAATTAAGGATATTTAATTTCAGGAAGAAACAAATTACCAAAAAGACAGAAAACAAAAGAAACACAAGATTATTATAAAGTAAAAACACCTTAAACAGCAAATAATGTCACAAAACGATTTTCATCAAGATGTAAAATCGTAGAATAAAGTATCCAAATTCTTAGAAAAAATTAGAAATCAACTTTTTCAATTTTTCCCATCAGATTTACAATGTGATTTTTGCGTCGCTGTATATAGTTGGATGGTTTGCCGGGATTAAACCGACGTGGATTGGGCAGACATACGGCTATTAATGCGGCTTGTGATTTGGAAAGTTTGGAAGCAGATTTATCGAAATATATTTCGGACGCAGCCTGCACGCCGTATATTCCATCACCTGTTTCGATTACATTCAGATAGACTTCCATAATTCTCTCCTTTGACCATAAAAATTCAATCAAAACGGTAAAATAAACTTCTAATCCTTTTCGAACCCAGGAACGTCGGGGCCAAAGAAACACATTTTTGGCGGTCTGCTGTGAGATGGTACTTCCACCTCTTATTCTTTTACCTTTTTTATTGTGTTCATAGGCTTTTTCGATGTCTTTGAACGAAAATCCGTTGTGCTGCATAAACAGATTATCCTCTGAAGCCACAACAGCTTGAATCATATTGGGTGATATTTTATCAATTGAAACCCAGTCTTTCCGAATCTTAGGCGCTTCACCCTCAAAAACAGATTCTACTGAACGGATAACCATCAACGGAGTAATTAATACAGGTATAAACCGGACTAAAATTACCCAGCTGATACTCACAATGAAAAACCACATAATGAATTTCAGGGTGAAACGCTTTAATCTCGCCCAAAATGTGTTTTTTCTACTTATCTGGTTGTTCGTTTTCCTTTTTTTCATCAAACTTTACTCCTTACTCCTTTACTCTCCACCTTACACGCCATCTTCCGTTTTCAAAATCATGGGTCAGAATTTCAAACCGACCTATCTCCGAAGTGTTTTCCACATGCTGACCAATGCAGGCGCAAGCGTCATAATCACCTACTTTGATAATTCTAAGTGTTGGCGAAGCATCTTCAGGCAGTTTAGATAAATCAACAATTTCTGCAGCCTGCTCACGGGTCATAAATTCTTCTTTCACCGGCAAATTCATCCGAATAGTTTCATTCACAATCCTTGTGATTTCGGCAATCTGCTCATCAGTTGGGGCTGACTCAAGCGTATAGTCGCATTTGCTTTTCCGTCTTTCTATATGAGCATTCATCGAACGTCCGCATCCAAACATCCGCACCATCGTCTGGTTGAGTATGTGTTCGGTGGTATGCATGGGCTCGTGGTAGTCCTTCTTTGCTTCGTTTAGTTGATGTTCCATTGCTTAGCGTTTCGTATATAGGATTTACCAAATCTGCCAAAGGGTGGAACTTTGGCAGAGTAGTAAAAAAATTCATTTTGTAAAAATTATTTTTTGAAAATTATTGTTTTTGCAGTACAAATGCCGAGCAGGCAGGAATGTAAAGCTTCAGCCATTCTTTGCCCAACGTACCGTCTTTAGCCGGCTGGCTGAAGTGGATTACGTCTTCGTCAACCAATCCTTGTCCTTCAAAAGCAGGATTGTCCGTATTCAAAATCACTTTATAGCTTCCGCTGTCAGCTAATATTCCGTAATCGGCAAACGATTTTGAGATATTAAAATTGAAAACAAAAATCAGATTATCACGCTGGTATGCAAGTACCTGATCGCCTTCATTGTCCCAGATTTTATTGTTGGAAGTTTCGCTGAAATCAGGAACAGAGTGAATCAAATCCATCATTGCTTTGTCAAATTTTCCCAGTCCGTGATAGAGATAAGCCGGATTATCAACCAATTCCCACTGACGGCGGGCATATTTATATGACCATCCGTTTCCTTCGCGTGGAAAATCAACCCATTCCGGATGTCCAAACTCATTTCCCATAAAATTGAGATAGGCACCGTTGATTGTAGTTGCTGTAATAAGACGAATCATTTTATGCAACGCCACACCCTTAGTCACCACCAAATTTTCATCACCTCGTCGCATGTGCCAATACATATCGGCATCTATCAATCTGAAAATAATAGTTTTATCACCTACAAGGGCTTGATCATGACTTTCTGCATAGCTCACCGTCTTCTCGTCAATTCTTCGATTGGTGAGTTCCCAATAAATGTGTCCCACCTTCCAGTCTTCGAGCCGCACTTCTTTAATATATTTTATCCAAAAATCAGGAATTCCCATTGCCATGCGGAAATCGAATCCAATGCCGCCGTCTTCCACTTTTGCAGCCAATCCCGGCATGCCGCTCATCTCTTCGGCTATCGTAATTGCATTCGGATTCACCTGATGGATCATTTTATTGGCAAGCGTCAAGTAACAAATAGCATCGCCGTCCTGATTCAAATTGTAATAAGAATCATAACCGCTGAAATCCTCTCCCAATCCATGACTGCGGTAAAGCATCGAAGTTACGCCATCGAAACGGAATCCGTCAAATTTGTATTCATCCATCCAGAATTTGCAGTTGGAAAGCAGGAAATGCAGCACTTCAGGCTTCGAATAATCAAACAGCAGCGAGTCCCAGGCCGGATGCTCTCTCCTGCTTCCTCCATGAAAATACTGATAGGGCGTTCCATCAAATCTTCCAAGTCCTTCTATCTCATTTTTCACCGCATGTGAATGCACAATATCCATAATCACAGCCACACCCATTTCGTGTGCCTGGTCAATGAGGCGTTTCAATTCTTCTGGTGTACCAAAACGTGAAGAAGCAGCAAAAAAGCTGGACACGTGATAGCCGAAAGAGCCGTAGTAAGGGTGCTCCTGGATGGCCATTATCTGAATGCAGTTATAGCCTAAATGAACGATTCTTGGCAATACTGTTCTGCGGAATTCATCGTAAGTGGAAACTTTCTCTTCAGAACTTGACATCCCGATGTGGCATTCATAAATAAGAAGCGGTTTTGTAACAGGGACAAATTTTTCCACCTGAAAAGTGTACTGCATTTCCGGATTCCAAACCTGTGCGCTGAAAATTTTCGTCTCATCGTCCTGAACCACTCTGCGAGACCAGGCCGGTATCCGTTCGCCTGAACCACCCTCCCATTCTACCCAAAGTTTATATAACTGCTGATGTTTCAGCGCTTCTTCTGGCAGACTAATTTCCCAAACTCCGTTATCCATTTTGGTCAATTGATATTCCGGAATTTTCTTCCATTCATTGAAATCGCCAACCATATAAATAGCTGTCGCATTGGGTGCCCATTCACGAAAAACCCATCCATTCTCCAGATGATGAAGTCCGAAATAAAGATATCCTGTCGCAAACTCTGACAACGACTGCTCGTTGCCGGTAAGTTTTTTCTCTACCATCACTGAATAATCGTACCGACCTTGAATTGCATCAGCGTAAGGCTCCAACCAGGGATCAGACATCACTAAAGGAAGTACATTTGAATTTTTCATACATTTAATTTTTATAGTTTTTTCATAAAAAAGATTGATGTAACCAACGACAATGACAATTAAATCAAGCTGCAAAGATAACCGTTTTTAATGATTAATTTCATCAACCGTGTAATTTAGAAACTGCACAAAAGGATAAGCAGTTTTAGCTAGTTGAGATGCATAATCAATAAAATCATCACGAAGCACCTGCTCAATGCTCAAATCCGAAGAAACAAGATAATGCTTCAGTTTCAAAATTTCAGGATCTTTGAAATCTGCAGGAAAGCCTGCAGGAAGCTTTTTTAGTTTATCTTCCTGGTAAAATGAATTACCAAAATATTTGTAAAAATCAGGTTCTCTAATTATCTCCTCGAGCTCGTCGTAATTTTCAAAAACACTGCGTCTCAGGGCTTTAAGCATTGGTGGTAGAGGTGACCAGATTCCGGCAGCAAAAAAACAGTTTTCATTCGGGTCAATGTGAAGATAATATCCTCCACGTTCGCTTTTTCTTCCGTCAGGATATGCTATGTAAACCCCAAAATGGGTTTTGTATGGAGTCTTGTCATGTGAAAAACGGATATCGCGAAAAATTCTGAACACACAATCTTTTATGTTTACTTTTCCAATTTCGGAATCAAGCTCAGCAATCTTCAAAATCAGCTCGTTTCCCAGTTTTTCAAATTCATTTTTCGCTATTTCATATTCACTCTTATGCTCACCGAACCACTCACGGTTGTTATTTGCTTTTAAATTCTTTAAAAATGAAATGATGTTTTTCATAGCTGGTGATATATTTTGTTCTACAAAAATAACTAAATTTTACAATAAAGCACTCTTCGTGTTTGTTTTTTATCCCCATTGGGAAAATGTTTCTGAAAAAATGAGTAATTTTGCAATATATAAGAATAGAAGAAAAATTTGAGTAATCGCAAAATAAATGAAAACAAAAATTAATCAGCTGCTGGATGAAGTAAAATCGCTTAATGCTGCCTCACTGGAAGAGTTGGAAGGTTTAAGAATAAAATATTTGAGTAAAAAAGGTGCGGTTTCTGCACTTTTCGATGATTTCAGAAATGTTCCAAATGAAGAAAAACGTGAAATCGGACAATTGCTCAACACACTGAAAAATACCGCTCAGGATGTTATAAACGGTTTAAAAGAGACTCTTTCTACAGCTGGAAAATCTGAACAGCACACTGACCTTACTCGCACTGCTGAGCCGATAAAGCTTGGCACCCGCCATCCGCTCACACTGGTTAAACAAGAGATTGCTGATATCTTCAGTAGAATAGGTTTTACTATTGCCGAAGGACCTGAAATTGAAGATGACTGGCACGTGTTTGGTGCATTGAATTTTCCACCCGAACACCCTGCTCGTGATATGCAGGATACATTTTTCATTGAAAAAAATCCCGACATACTGCTTCGCACCCATACTTCGTCAGTACAAATCCGCATCATGAAAAATCAGCAGCCACCTATCCGCATGATTTTTCCTGGCAGAGTTTACCGCAACGAGGCCATTTCTTACCGTGCACACTGCTTTTTTCATCAGGTAGAAGGTCTTTATATCGACAAGAATGTTTCTTTTGCCGATTTGAAACAGGCTCTGCTCTATTTTGCAAAAGAGATGTTCGGGACTGCTACTCAGATTCGTTTGCGTCCTTCGTATTTCCCGTTTACTGAGCCGAGCGCCGAAATGGATATCTCCTGTAATCTGTGCGGTGGTAAGGGTTGCCCATTCTGCAAATACACAGGTTGGGTTGAAATTCTTGGATGCGGCATGGTAGATCCGAATGTACTTGAAAACTGTGGAATCGACAGCAAAGTTTACTCAGGATATGCATTTGGTATGGGTGTAGAACGTATAACTAACCTCAAATATCAGGTAAAAGATCTCCGGTTATTCTCGGAAAACGATGTACGCTTTTTGGAAGAATTCAAAGGTGCATTTTAGCACTATGCGTTAAATAAAGTTAAATTTAAAGATATCTAGTTGCGATTGAGGGACTATTCCCATCATTAGATAAAAGACTATAGTGCCAAAATCTGAATGATTTGAATTGTGTTTATTTACCCTTTATCTGATTGAATATGAAAAAAATTGCTGTTCTTATCGCCGGGTTGATTTTCTGTTGCAATGCTTTAACCAAAGCACAAGACACAATCGTCTTGATAAATAGAAATAAAGTACTTTCTAAAGTATTGGAAATTAGCTCAAAATATGTAAAATACAAAGATTTTACGAACCTGGAGGGTCCTGATTACGTGCTTGAAAAAGAAGAAATTTTATCTATCATTTTTCAAAACGGCAAGATTCAAAAATTCAACGAGGCTACTGAGGAAGGCGTTGAGTACATCAACGATGTACCTATCAGAAATGACGCCAACAGGCCAGTAAAAAGAGAATACGGATGGTCGCAGCAAAATCAAGAACCGACCAGAACTGACGGTTACAAACCTAAAATAGCCCAAAGATATTCTGATAACAAATTGTTCTACGACCCGCGGCAATACAGACGGGAATATGACGATCCGTTCAATCCTGTTTTGGCCGGTGTATCATCCTATTTCTTGCCGGGACTCGGACAGATGATCAGTGGAGAGACAGCGCGTGGATTTGCATTTCTGGGAGGTACGTATGGATGCTACATCCTGGCAGGCGTAGGGATGGCTATGGCAGGAACATTGGATTATTACGACTACTATAGCGGTCAGCAATACTCCGACTCACGTGCCACAAGCGGTGCGATTCTGGGAATTATCGGAATCCTTGGTGGTATGTCCTTGCATATTTACTCCATTGTTGACGCCGTGCAGGTTGCTAAAGTGAACAACATGTACTTTCAGGATATGAGAGAAAATTATTATAGCCTTGAGCTGAAACCTTTCGTAGGAACTCCAAATAGATTTTCTCCCATCAAAGACCAGCCGTTAGGACTTACGCTGAGTTTGAGTTTTTAGAAATTCTGAGACTAATGAACAACAAAAAACCGCACTTCATTGATTGAGATGCGGTTTCTTTATTTTATTAATCCAGCATAGTTTCTATGCGTGGTTTTTTGCTTTATTTACGATAGCAGCAAAAGCCTCCGGGTGGTTCATAGCCAAATCGGCCAATACTTTACGGTTCATTTCGATACCTGTTTTTTTCAAAGCACCCATCAATTTTGAATAAGACATACCTTCCAGACGTGCGGCAGCATTGATACGCTGAATCCACAATGCACGGAAATTACGCTTTTTATTTTTGCGATCGCGGTAAGCATACTGCAAACCTTTTTCCCATGTATTTTTGGCTACTGTCCAAACATTGCGGCGTCCGCCAACATAACCTCTGGTAAGGCTTAAAATTCTTTTTCTTCTTTTACGTGAAGCAACGTGATTTACTGATCTTGGCATAATGTAATGAATTTTGATTGTCAGCGCCGAACTTTTTTACGGTCTTACTGCTGATCACTCGATTAAATAAATTTAGAAATTTTGTTCTTAAAAGTTTTTGGTTGACTGATTAAACACAAAGCATTGCTTTAACATTTTTCTCGTCAGATTTGTGAACCAAACCAGTTTGAGTCAAATTGCGTTTTTGTTTTGTTGTCTTTTTGGTCAGAATGTGACTTTTAAAAGCATGTTTTCTTTTAATTTTCCCTGTTCCGGTAAGAGCGAATCTTTTTTTTGCACCGGAGTTAGTTTTCATTTTTGGCATTTTTTTTCTTTTATATATATTTACTGAAATTCCTGTTTATTTCGTTTTCTTTGGAGAAAGCATGACAATCATCCTTTTCCCCTCAAGTACCGGCAGCTGGTCTACCTTGGCTAAGTCTTCCAAATCGTTTGCAAATCTGAGCAGAATTTCCTCGCCCTGCTCCTTGAAGAGGATTGAGCGTCCTTTGAAGAACACATAAGCTTTCACCTTGTCTCCATCCTGAAGAAACTTCTGAGCATGTTTCAGTTTGAAGTTATAGTCATGATCGTCTGTTTGAGGTCCGAAACGTATCTCTTTCACCTCAATGCGGCTCGATTTGGCTTTATTCTCTTTTTCGCGTTTTTTCTGCTGATAAAGAAACTTCTGATAATCGATAATTCTACAAACTGGCGGAACAGCTGTCGCTGAAATTTCAACTAAATCCAACTCAAGCTCATCGGCCAGGCGCATAGCTTCCTGAAAGGAGACTACACCTTGTTCTACGTTCTCGCCTACCAGGCGAACTTCTTTTACACCTCTGATTTTATCGTTAATTCGATGAGGCGCTTCTTTTACTCTGCCTTGTCGCGGTCTGATAAACTGTTGTTTAGCTATTGTTTGTTTCCTCCTATTTGATTTGTTTGACGATTGAAATATCCTTACTTTTTTGAGCCTGCAAATATAAGGCATTTTTTTCAATTATCAAAACAGGTTTTTATCTTTTTTTGTTAAAATTGCAGTAAATGAACAAGTTCCAAATATTTTGATTAATTTTGCAGCCGATGAAAAGTTTCCTTGTTTGTTAATACGGTGATTCAAAAACCTTAATTTTAACAAATTCCTTATTCCGGCACGGTTATTGCTAAAATCACCAAGCAAATTATGCAGAAAGCTGCATAGAAAAAAAACATTTATGAAGAAAATAATTTTATTGCTGTTTGCAGTAACTTTTTCATTTTTTGGGAGTTACAGCTATGGACAGCAAAAAGTAAAAGCTTCTTATTATGCCAATAAATTTCATGGAAGAAAGACTGCAAGTGGAAAACTTTACCACAAAGACAGTTTGACGTGTGCTCACAAAACTTTACCATTTGGCACTATTCTTAAAGTAAGAAATCCAAGAAATGATAGAGAAGTTTACGTAAAGGTCACAGACAGAGGACCTTTTGTGAAGGGTAGAACGATTGACTTGTCGATGGCTGCCGCAAAAAAGTTAGATTTGGTAAACCACGGGGTTTCAACTGTAGAATTCATGAGAATGGATTCGCTTGAGCAGCTGCCCACAGAAGAAGAACTGGTGGCGAGGGTAGAAATTCAAGACGCTGAAAGTCTTGAAAAAATGGTAATCCGAAACGATTCTATGTTTATTGAACCTGACAATACGACGGTTGTAAACGACAGTATCAGAATTTCAGCTCGTCTCAGTCAAAAAATTGATAAAAAAATCCGATAGCATGCTATCGGATTTTTTTTGTTTCTAATCTTCCTTTTCATCATCGTCATCATCATCCACCTCTTCTATTTCAAACACAGTAAGCTGGCGTTTGAAAATTTCATCGAGCGATAGTTGGAAAGTTTCTGTATGCTGCACTCCGTCAATCAGCGTCAGGTGTTCAAGAATTATCTGAAGCAAGTGACGGTTGTCTTTTGCGTATATTTTGATGAACATCGAGTATTTCCCGGTAGCGTAATGGCATTCTACAATTTCGGGAATTCTCTTCAATTCGGCCACTACGGCTCCAAATTTTTTAATATCGGAAAGCACAATTCCTATGTATGCACAAGTCTGATAACCAATCTTATAAGTATCAACAATAAACTCAGATCCTTTGATAATTCCAAGGTTACGAAGTTTTTGTATACGCTGGTGGATTGCAGCTCCTGAAACATTACACTCGCGCGCTACCTCCAAAAAAGGAATTCGTGCATCCTGAGAGATGAGCTGAAGAATTTTTTTGTCTAATCTGTCTATCTGATGATGTGCCATTTTTTAAGATATATTTTTCAAAGTTAGAAATTGTCATTTATTAGACACAAAATTATTCAAATTATTTTTATTATCCTAATAAAATTCAAAAATTATAATAAGAAAATCTAAAAAATTGTATTTTTATCTGTATTTTTCTCCCAAACTATCTTCTAAGATGCTCAGATAGCTTTTATAGCGCGATTCGCTGATGTAACTGTTTTTTAGTGCCTCTAAAACGGCACATTCCGGTTCGTGAATGTGAGTGCAGTTGTTGAACCGGCATTTTTTCGAAAACTCGAATATCTCCTTGAAAAAATGTCCGACTTCGTATGTATCCATGTCTATAGTGCCGAATCCTTTAATGCCCGGAGTATCGATTATCGCTCCGCCATGGGGCAGGTCAAACATTTCCGAGAAAGTGGTGGTGTGCATGCCTTTGTTATGGTATTCGGAAATTTCTCCCACGCGGATTTCAGTATGCGGAATGAGCTGATTGATGATGGTTGATTTTCCAACGCCCGAATTTCCCGAAATCAACGTAATCTTGTCCTTCAAAAAATCTTTCAATTCATCAAGAGATTCTTTTGCCAAAGCAGAAACCAGATAAACAGGATAACCGATGGTTTCGTACAGAAATTTCAAGCTTTGAGCGTAATCCATTTCATTTTCATCGTACCTGTCAGTCTTGTTGATTATGAGGCATGCAGGTACTTGATAAGCTTCGGCAGTAGCCAAAAAACGGTCGATGAAAACCGTAGAAGTTTCCGGATAATTGATGGTCACCACTAATGCAACCAGGTCAAGATTAGCAGCCAGAATCTGAGAATATTTAGAAAGATTTGAAGAGCGGCGGATGATGTAGTTTTTTCGGTCAGAAATAGCAAATATCCAAGCAGAACCATCGTCGGCAAGCGTATATTCCACTTTATCGCCAACGGAAATGGGATTGGTGCTCCGGATATCCTTGATGCGGAAATTGCCCTTGATTTTACAATCAACCAGTCCGCCCTCCGAATTCTTCACGGTGTACCAACTTCCGGTATTTCTAACTACGAGTCCTTCCATTTATTTCTGAAAAAAATAAAGAAAAAGCGATTATTGAGAAACAACCGCTTTTTCAATTCTTTCGCGTAGAGTGCATTCGTTACACAGTCATAATTTCTTTTTCCTTTTCAGCCAGCAGTTCGTCCACTTTTTTCACATATTTGTCGTGGAGTTTTTGTGCTTCAGCTTCAGCATCTTTTTGAACGTCTTCGGAAAGACCATCCTTCACCATTTTTTTTAATGCCTCAATCACCTCACGACGTGCATTTCGGATACTGATTTTGGCCTCTTCACCTTCGCCACGAGCCTGTTTTGCCAGTTGCCTGCGACGGTCCTCAGTTAACGGCGGAATGCCGAGACGGATTATTTCACCGTTATTGGCAGGCGTAATTCCAACGTCTGAGTTCTGAATGGCTTTTTCGAGTACAGGAATCAGCGCTTTTTCCCAGGGCTGAATCGCAATAGTTTTTGCATCAGGCGTAGTAATCGTAGCTACATTGCTTAACGGCACCATCGAACCGTAATAGTCAATCCGGATTCCATCCAGGATGTGCACATTGGCTTTACCTGCACGGATTCGAGCCAGCGTTTCATCCAGATATTCGATTGCCGCTTTCATAAATTCTTCTGCTTCAAGCAGTTGTTCACGTGTGTCTAGCATAATATTTCGTTTTTCGCGTTGTTATTATTCTTTAATAATTTTCAAAACTGAAAAAAACTAATTTTTCACCAGCGTACCTATTTTTTCGCCTAAAATTACCTTTTTCAAATTTCCTACCGTGTCCATATCGAAAACATAGATCGGCATGTTGTTTTCTTTGCACATGGTTGTTGCCGTAAGGTCCATCACTTTGAGGTTGAGGTTATAAATTTCATCGTAAGTAATTTCATCAAATTTCACAGCCGTTTTATCTTTCTCGGGATCAGCAGTGTAAACTCCGTCTACTCTAGTGCCTTTCAACATTACATCGGCTTCAATCTCTATTGCACGCAAGGATGATGCCGTATCTGTTGTGAAATATGGATTGCTGGTTCCTCCGGCAATAATCACCACTTCTCCCCTTTCAAAGCACTCCAAAGCGTATCTTTTGCTGTAATATTCGCCAACCGGCTCCATACGGATGGAAGTAAGAACCCGTGATTTGGTACCGCTTGCCTGCAAAGCAGAATTCAGTGCAAGACTATTGATAATAGTGGCAAGCATACCCATTTGGTCTCCCTGCACACGGTCAAAGCCTTTTTTGGAACCACTTAATCCTCTGAAAATATTGCCGCCGCCAATCACAATCCCGACCTGAACTCCCAAAGAGACAATTTCAGAGATCTGCTCTGCATATTCCTCAAGACGTACAATGTCAATTCCTTGTTTAGTAGCTCCAGCCAGCGATTCGCCGCTCAATTTCAGCAAAATGCGATTAAACTTTATCATTCGAAGTATTGATCAATATTATTCTTAAGCAAAAGTAAATAAATTAGCTCGGATATGCAAGTGTTTGCTTTTATTGGATATCTATTCTTTTTTGTAAAAAATAGTTATCCAAACGATTTCAGATTGAATTTGATGGATTTTTTCAATCAAATTATCCTTAAACAAAGAAAAGTCTGTGAACAATAAAGCGCCGTTTTCATCGTTTTTGTAGGGAATTCTAATTAGTTGAAAATGCTTGTAAAACGTATCGGAATTGTTTTCATATGCTTCACCTTTCTTTTATTTCCAGGAATAAAGGCGCAGGGCAATCTCCCATTTGCCGATGACAAAACGATTCATTTCGGATTTTCATTGGGTTTGAATTTTATGGATTTTGCTGTGATACCCACTTCAATAGATGAAAATGTTAGCACAACTTCCATTATTCCCGGGTTCACTGTTGGTGCGATAAGCGATTTGAGACTCAACAGGTATCTGAATTTGCGCTTTTCACCTACCCTGATGCTCAATCAGCGAAACCTTACATATTTTGACGAATCGACGGCCAGTCTGCTGTCTGTGCCACTTTATCTGCCGGTTTACCTAAAGTACAGCTCAGAGAGAATCACCAATTTTCGTCCTTATCTTATCGGTGGTGGCGGGGTGTGGGTTGACTGGGGAAGGAACAAAGAAAAAACGGTTCTTCTCAAACCGTTTGATGCACTTGTAGAAGCTGGTTTTGGGTGTGATATTTATTTCCCGTTTTTTAAGCTGGCTCCTGAACTCAAATTTTCTTTTGGATTTAATAATATGGTCACTCCGCTTGACGAACGCGATGCCGGTTCGTTGCTCAATCCTCAGACCATAAAACACACTGAATCCATCAATAAACTTACCACCCGAATGATTTCGCTGACGTTCAATTTTGAATAACTATTTCAGCGAAAAATAGGTTTCCAATGCTTTTTTAGCCGCAACAAAAGAACTTACATCGTTGCTCAAGACTTGCCTTTCAAGCTGTTTGAGCAATGTGCTTATTTTTTCGTTGTTATAAAAATCACTTTTCAGCTGTTCGTTGATGCTTTCGTACATCCAGTATTTGGACTGATCGTTGCGCTTGTGTTCAAAATACCTGCTTTCTTTCACAAAATCAACATACTTCGTTACCATTTCCCATACTTCAGAAATGCCGTTTTTCTCGATGGCGGAGCAAGTTACTACTTCAGGACTCCAACCGGATTCTCCCATTGGGAAAAGATGAAGAGCGTTTTTGAACTGCCTGCGTGCCAGTTGCGATTTTTCAATGTTATTGCCATCGCATTTGTTTACCGCTATTCCGTCGGCCATTTCCATAATTCCGCGCTTGATGCCCTGAAGTTCATCGCCTGTTCCTGCGAGTTGAATCAGCAGAAAGAAATCGACCATGGAGTGGACAGCTGTTTCGCTCTGCCCTACACCTACAGTTTCTACAAAAATGGTATCAAAACCGGCTGCTTCGCACAGAATAATGCTTTCACGGGTTTTACGAGCCACACCACCAAGCGATCCTGCCGATGGAGAAGGTCGAATAAATGCATTTTTTGCCACAGAAAGTTCTTCCATTCGGGTTTTATCACCGAGAATGCTCCCTTTCGTTCGTTCGCTGCTTGGATCGATGGCAAGAACAGCCAGTTTTTTACCGTCGTTGACCAAATGCATTCCCAGTGCTTCAATGAACGTACTCTTTCCCGCACCCGGAACTCCTGTAATGCCTAACCGGATAGAATTTCCTGCATAGTGAAGGCATTTTTCAATCACTTCCTGGGCAATTTCCTGATGCTCGGGGAGCGAACTTTCAACAAGCGTGACAGCTTGTCCGAGGATAGAAACTTCCTGATTCAATATACCCTGAACAAAGTCCTGCGCAGATAAAGATTTCTTTTTTCTGCGAGGCTTTACATAAGGATTAATCGTAGGGACATCCGAAACACCTTTATTCACAGCAAGTCCTTTGTAATTCGGATCGTTTTCAGGATGATCGTGGTGATAATGCATTACAACTTTCTATATCGTTCCAATCGGATGTTTTGACACAACTAAATTACATTAAAATCAACAACGTAAACCACAACCACTCTATTAGGATCATTGGTCTGCACTGAGAAAGTTTTTTTGTATTCTCCTTTTGGAAGGTATTTTGTATCAATGTCCAAATGAAGGTTTTCAGTCTTTCCTCCACGTATAGTCATTCTCATTGGAGAAACGGTGATATCGCTGTTGTTATTGGTTACCCGACGGATTTCAAGTGGATTGCTTCCAACGTTTTTAATTGCAAATTTTCCACGAACTTTATTGCCTTTTTTGATATTTCCAAAATGAAGATTCGAAGATTTTATCTCCATAATCGGTGCTTGACGTTTTTCAGCAGCACTTAATTTTGAAAAATCCTCAACTAAATTCCCAAGAATTATTATTTTGAAATTATCTGAAATATCTTTTTTTCCGTTCAATACTATATAAATATCTTCCTGAATTGGTCCCCATTCTGTTACTTTTTTTGAATTCAGGCTGATTCCGATTATACCTTCCTGGTTTGGTTGAAGTGTTGCCGGAGTAACTTTTGCTTCAATGTGAGAAGGAACATCAGCCAACGTAACTGTAAGCGGTGATCCGGAATTATTTCTAATGGTAAGATTGCGTGTTTGCAAAATTCCTTTGTTGATATTTCCTAGTTGCAGCGTTTTAGAAGTCAATCCCAAAGCACCGATTGATACCGGGAAAGTATTACCGCTGCTGGCAGATCCTGAGGTTGTTTTAGGTGTTACATTTCCAGTGATGGAAAGGCGCTCCATTTCGTTGCTTGCATTGGAATAAACATAAATTTCCTTGTTGAATGCACCGGGACGACCAATCGGATTGTAGATTGCGGTGATTTTTCCTTTTTTCCCCGGTTCTACGGGAGTTTGAGTCCATTCTGGAGTTGTACAGCCGCAGGATGCGTTTACACGTTGAATTACCAATGTCGCATTCCCTGTATTGGTAAACTCAAAAACGGTAGAAGCATTGCCTCCGTCTTCATTGATTTGTCCGAAATCGAACGTTTTATTTTCAAATGTGATCACAGCTTTTTGAGCTGAAACACTGGCTGCAATCATAAAAAACAATGCTGCAGCAACTAATCCAATTTTACGTGTCATAACTATATATCAATAGGTTTGTTTGTTATAAAAAATTCATTTTAATCTGCAAAAATACAAAAAATGTGATTAAGTTTCAATGTAAAAATATTTTATCTGTTAAAATTAGGTTAAATCATTCTTGAATTCAATATCTTTGCAGTTCGTTTAATATTATACCTGTTTATTAACTGTTTTTCTGCTATACCCTATTCATCGAAATTAAATAAAATCGATAAAACAACAGATCATCTTCACACAAAACCACTCCGATGTTAAATAAAATCAAATCACTTTCAGAATCGGCTTATCCATACGTTGTAGCATGTTACAGACACTTTCACAAACATCCGGAGCTTTCTTTCCAGGAATTTGAGACGTCTGCTTTCGTGCAGCAAGAATTAGATTCCATGCAGATTCCATACCGATCAGGTATTGCTCAAACCGGCATTCTAGGTTGGATAGAAGGCAAAAATCCTGCCAAAAGAACGATTGCTCTACGGGCTGACATGGATGCACTTCCAATTCAGGAAGAAAGCAATTTACACTGGAAATCGGTGAATGAGAACGTGATGCATGCTTGCGGACACGATGCTCATACAGCCTGCCTGCTGGGCACTGCTAAGGTTTTGAATGAGATGAAAAACGAGTTTGAGGGTAGAATTCTGTTGATTTTTCAACCTGGAGAAGAAAGAGCTCCCGGCGGTGCAAATCTGATGCTTCAAGATGCTCTTTTCAGAGATTTTACGCCGGAATTAGTTATTGGTCAACACGTTTCGGAAGATTATCCGACCGGATCACTGGCATTTCGAGAAGGAAAAGTAATGGCTTCAGCTGATGAAATCCACCTGACAATCCGTGGAAAAGGCGGGCACGGTGCAAAACCTCATTTATGTAACGATACAGTTATTGCTGCCAGTCAAACTATCGTGGCGCTTCAGCAAGTTCGAAGCAGGTTATGCCCACCATTCACTCCCATGGTTTTAACTTTTGGGAAATTGATTGCAAATGGAGCTACCAATGTGATTCCCAGTGAAGTATATCTTTCCGGAACGTTCAGAACATTCGACGAAGAATGGAGAAAAACTGCCAAAAAGCACATCCGACGCATCATCAAACAAACCTGCCAGGCACACGGATGTACGGTTGATATTGATATGCCTGAAGGCTATCCTTATTTGGAAAACAACGAAAAACTGACACGCAGAGTACGCTCTTTTGCTACTGAATTAATCGGAGAAGAAAATATTCTGGAATTTGACCAGCGGATGACATCTGAAGATTTCAGTTTTTACTCACAGCTTTATCCAAGCTGTTTTTATCGTTTTGGAATCAGAGGCGAACAACCAACGGGCAACTCACACAGTTCCAATTTTTGCATTGATGAAAAAGCGCTACTAACGGGAGTCAGCGGATTAGCGTGGATTGGATTGAAGTGCCTGGAAAATTGATTTCTATCTTATAAAAGCAAATAAAGCACCGAATAAACCTAAAGCTATAATAATTCCACCGGTGATTCGGTTGATGATTTTTAGTCCTCGAAGGTTGAATCGATTTCTGAATTTACTCACCAGACTAGTCAGCGTTACCCACCAGAGCAGTGCTCCTGTAAAAATGGAGAATAAGGCGAATCCGTAAGCAAAAATCGTCATTTCTGTGGTCACATAATCAAATTGTGAAAAAAGCGCTATCAACACAAACAAGATCAGCGGATTGGAAAGCGTAAGTGCCGTGGAAGTAATAAAATCGGTAAACAACGAGTGTTCTGTCGGTTTTTCATTGGGAAGAACAGGCTGTGTAGATGGATGACTTCGGTAAATCCAAAGTCCGAAAAAGAAAATTATCACGCTTCCGATAATTTGGATGATGACTTGTCTTTCTTCGATAAAATCCAATACGAAATTAAGGAAAAACATCGTTACTACCGAGTAGATCAAATCCGAAAAAGTAGCTCCAATTCCTGTTGAGATGCCATATTTCTGCCCGCGGTTGAGGGTGCGCTGTATGCAGAGCATCCCAATCGGACCCAAAGGAACAGATATACTTAAACCAATAATAATTCCCTTTATAAACGTATCAAATATCATACACAATTAATAGTCGGCAAAGATACCTCAATACGACAGGATTATTTTAACGATAAACATACTTTTAACAAAATTTTCAAATCTAAGGTAGAATATAAACAAGCTGATTGCTAATTTTTTCTCTTTTTAAAAGCTATCAGCCCTACCCCGCCAATAATCAACAAAGCGCCGATGGATGTATTTTTGTAGAATATTTTCTTCGCATTTTTGTTTCTTAGTTTAAGTTCGTAACCAAACACGTTGAAGTCTCTGTTTTTGCCACGATACTCCCTGATGCTCAAAACTACTGACAGTAATCCGAGAACAATTAATATTATTGCAATGATTTTTCTCATGATTATCTTATAAAAGATTGCTTGCAAGTTCGGAAAGATAGCTTCTTTCTCCTTTCAATAAATTGATATGTGCAAAAAGATCCTGCCCGCGCATCCGGTCAATCATATATACGAGACCGTTGGAATGCATGTCCAGATACGGTGAGTCAATCTGCTGGATATCACCCGTAAACACCACTTTTGTCCCTTCACCTGCACGGGTAATAATGGTTTTCACTTCGTGAGGAGTCAGGTTTTGAGCTTCATCTACAATGAAAAAAGTTTCACTCAGACTACGTCCACGGATATACGCAAGTGCCTCAATTACAAGCTGTTCGTTTCTCTGCATTTCTTCGAGCAGTTTCACCTCTTTGCCCTGGTAGGAAAAATTATTTTTTATCACATTCAGATTGTCAAAAAGGGGTTGCATGTATGGTGCAATCTTATGTTGTTCATCGCCGGGAAGGTATCCTAAATCCCTGTTGGATAGTGCCACAATCGGCCTGGCCAAAAGAATTTGCTTGTAAGCATCGTGCTGCTGAAGAGCGGCAGCAAGAGCCATCAGCGTTTTCCCTGTACCTGATTTCCCTGTCAAAGCAACCAGTTTCACATCTTCGTCCAGTAATACGCTCATAGCAAAAGCCTGCTCGGCATTTCTGGGCTCAATTCCGAAACTGCGGGTTTTTTCTACGCGAACCACTTTTCCACTTTGCGGAATGTAGCGTGCAAGAATACTCGACCTCGAACTCTTCATGATAAAGCATTCCTGTGGCTCCACGTCCGATTTGAAATCAAATTCGTCAAGCGAAATGCCACCATTGGCATACATTTGGTCGATCATTTCGGGCGGGACGTCCTCGAAAATTTCGTAGTTTTTTTCAAAGATATTAATATTAGTCACCTTGTCATTGATATAATCTTCTGCCAGAATTCCAAGCGACAATGCTTTCATTCTAAGATTGATATCTTTGCTGACAAGAATCGTTTTAACGGTTTTGAATTTCTTGCCGATTACATACGTATCTGCCAAAATCCGATGATCCGGCGTGCGATCCGAAAAAACGTTGGAAATAGCTTCCGGATACTCATTTCCGGCAATAATAAAGAGACGTCCTTTCCCCTCACCGATAGATGCACCGTTTTTAAACAGCGTATCGTCGGCAATCAAATCCAGTTCCCGCGAAAATTCCCGTGCGTTGAAGTTGATTTGCTCGTTTCCTTTTTTGAAATGATCCAGCTCCTCCAACACCACAATGGGTACATAAATATCATTTTCTTCAAAATTATGCAGACATTTGTAGTCATGCAGAATCACATTCGTGTCCAGTACAAAGTTCTTTTTGCCTTTCATAGTGAATAATAAATTCCCTTTATGCTAATATTTTTCTAAATTACAAAAAAACGGATAGTGGATCTTAAAAATTTAATTTTTTTTGGTTAATTATGTATTAGTAACTCAAAAACGGCGTGTTTATTTAGTTTCTGTATGAAAATGATGAAATTTCTGATAAAAAAACGAACCGACGTCAAAGATGTCGGTTCGCTCCATTATTCTCCAAAAAACAACATTTACAACATTATTTTTTGTGTATATTTTTCAGCTCGGATAATGTAGATACCTTTATTCAGATTGATTAAAACAGGATTTCCCGTATAAGTAAATGAATAAACTTTCGCACCTAAAACACTGTAAATATCTACCTGAGTGCCGGATACAAGATTTTTGGCCGTCAGAACTTTACCAATTACAGTAAATTTCGGGCTTTCTTCATCGTCCGCAACGTTTTGTCTTTGTGCATCAACAAAAATTTCAGTTCCTGAATTGTAAAAGAAATTTAGCGCATTCTGGGCTTGAGCGCCTATCAATCCACAAAGTACAAATGCGAGTATAAAAGTAATTTTCTTCATAGGCACATATTGATTATTGCATACTTTGCTTTCTAATCTACAAAGATAATGCAAATTTCTCAAAATTGTTCATAATTCGGCAAAAAAAGCACTCAAAAGAGCATTTTTTAATTCTTTAGACATTTCTCTTCTGTCAACTCTTTTTTTTTAGTAGTTTTTCAAAATATTTTTTCTTTCGTAAAAAACATCAACAATAATCAACAGATCAAACTTTTGGCTTTAATTTCACCTTTCTGGAAGGTGATATTTTTAACATAAAAGAGTCTGGAAATGAAATTTTTCGCTCAAAAAATCACTATCTTTGCAGCTTGAATTTTTTAAAAATAAATTTGATGAAACAGCCATGTAAAGCTACTCTTGACAAACCAGGGAATGTCCCGATAGCTATCGGGAATGGCGTGTTCTTCCGATAAATCGGGACAAGCTTTGTGTCCTTAATATAAAAACAGAAAATAACAGATGAAAAAACAACTGACTCCCGGCTATGTTTTCGAAACCAGCTGGGAAGTGTGCAATATGATTGGAGGCATCTACACCGTGCTATCTACAAGGGCAAGAACCCTGCAAAACAAACTTGGAGACAAATTAATTTTCATTGGGCCAGACGTTTGGGAGGAAAAAGAATCTCCACACTTCGAAGAATCTAACGAACTTCTTGCCGACTGGCGCAAACATTTCAATGAAACATCCGGTCTGAAAATCCGCGTTGGCAGATGGAAAATCCACGGAAATCCGGTGACGGTTTTGGTTGATTTCCAACCTCTTTTTTACAAAAAAAACACTATTTACAGCTATGTTTGGGAGAAATACGGCGTTGATTCATTGCATGCATACGGAGACTACGACGAATCTTCCATGTTTGGATACGCTACCGGCATTGTGATGGAAAGCTATTTCCGCTACCACAACCTCACTAAAAAGAACAACGTAATAGCCCATTTTAATGAATGGATGACTACTTTCGGAGCATTTTACATCCAGGGAGCAGTGCCCGAAATTGCTACCATGTTCACCACGCACGCCACTTCCATCGGGCGCTCCATAGCCGGAAATCACAAACCGCTCTACGACTACCTCAAAGAATACAACGGAGATCAGATGGCTTTTGAGCTGAATATGCAGTCAAAACACTCCACCGAAAAAACCTGCGCCCACATCGTGGACTGTTTCACTACCGTAAGCTCTATCACGGGGATGGAATGCACTCAGCTATTGGATAAAAAGCCGGATATCATCACTCCAAATGGATTTGAAGACGATTTTGTCCCTACTGGAAAAGAATTTGACACTAAAAGAAAGACTGCCCGTGAAAAATTAAAACTTGTGGCTGAAACTCTTTTTGGATACGAACTGAAGGAAGACACGATTTTCATTGCTACGGCCGGTAGATATGAATACAAAAACAAAGGACTCGATGTTTTTATCGAATCGCTTAAAAACCTGACATTGCACACCTATTCAAAGAAAGAAGTTGTGGCATTTATCATGGTTCCGGCACATATTTCAGGACCAAGAGCTGACCTTACCTCCAAGCTTCAAAATCCGGATGCAAAAATGGATTACTGGAACAAATACACCACACACGAACTACACAATTATCTGAATGACAACGTGATATCTGCTTTGCAGTGGTTCCATTTCCAGAATATGCCTCATGAGAAAATAAAAGTCATTTTCGTGCCTTCTTACCTGAATGGCAATGACGGAATTTTCAATATGAGCTACTGGGATCTGCTGATCGGAATGGATTTGAGCGTGTTCCCATCCTACTATGAGCCGTGGGGATACACTCCACTTGAGAGCATTGCCTTCTCTGTACCGACAATTACCACGGATTTATCCGGATTTGGACAATGGATAAAAAGCATCGATGCTAAGCTCGGCGTTGAGGTTGTACATCGTTCTGATTATAACTTTTCGGATGTTGTCAGTTCCATTGCAACGCTTTTGAACGAATATTTTTCTAAAAAACCAACGGAAGTGAAAACCGCCCGCCAAACCGCGCTTGACATTTCTAAAAAGGCATTGTGGGATGAATTTATTAAATATTACTACGATGCTTATACAATTGCGCTCAAAAATCGGGATAAAAGGAATTGAAAAAAACCTCTCAAAACCTCTCCCCTCAAGGGAGAGGCTTTTAGTACCTGCAACTTGTGAATAGTAATTTGGCTGTAGAAATGATTCAACATAAGGAAAGTGTTTTTGATATTTTGAAAACTTCTGCACACGTTTGAGATGGCAAAACTCAATTTTAACATTTTAAACCTATTTTATAAGTAAAAAGTTTGTATTTTTGCAAATAATATGCTATAAAACATATTTTTCACATAAAATCAGCACTTAGAATATCTAAAACAATAATATTTATCATTTATGAAAATCAAAGTAAACAATGTGAACGAGCCTATTTGGAGAGACATTGTAGTAAAATCCAATCTGCCTGAAAGCTTGAGTAAACTGGATGAACTGGCACAAAACATTTGGTGGAGCTGGAACAGTGATGCTAAAAAACTTTTCCGCGAAATATACAGACCGGCATGGAAAGAGGCCGAATCAAATCCCGTGCAATTGCTGAATCTTCTCAGCTACGAGAAGCTGGTAGCTCTGGGAAAAGATGAAGAATTTACTAAAAAAGTTGACCAGGTTTATGATGAATTCAAAGCTTACATGAACGAGCCTATCGATAAAACCCGCCCTTCTATCTCCTATTTTAGCATGGAATATGGATTGACGGAGGTTTTAAAGATTTACTCCGGTGGTCTCGGAGTTTTGGCCGGTGACTACCTGAAAGAAGCCAGCGACAGCAACGTGGACATGACTGCCATAGGATTTTTGTATCGCTACGGTTATTTCAAACAATCACTTTCTGTTGACGGACAGCAAATTTCGGTTTACGAACCACAAAACTTCAATATGCTTCCGATCAAACAAGTTTTTGATGCAAACAACCACCCTGTTACAGTTGAAGTTCCCTATCCTGGACGAATTGTTTATGCTCATCTCTGGAAAGTATCAGTGGGTAGAATTTCACTTTATCTGCTTGACACAGATAATGATATGAACAGCGAATACGACCGTTCGATCACTCACCAGCTTTATGGCGGTGACTGGGAAAACCGTTTGAAACAAGAAATCATGCTTGGTATTGGTGGTATTTTGGCGTTGAAAAAATTAGGAATCAAATCTGAAATCTACCATTGCAACGAAGGTCATGCTGCGCTGATCAACGTACAGCGTTTAGTGGATTTAATCAGCGGTGAACACCTTACTTTCAACCAGGCTTTAGAAGTGGTGCGCGCAAGCTCGCTTTATACGGTTCACACTCCGGTTCCTGCTGGTCATGATAGTTTCGACGAATCTTTATTCAGTAAATACATGAGCGAATATCCATCAAAAATGGGTATTACTTGGGGAAATTTCATCGATTTGGGCAGAACAAATCCCGGTTCTGATGAAAAATTCAACATGAGTACATTCGCCTGCAACACTTCTCAGGAAATAAATGGTGTGAGCTGGCTTCACGGTGAAGTTTCGAAAAAAATGTTTTCACCAATCTGGCAAGGTTATTTCCCGGAAGAATCTCACGTAGGATTTGTAACAAACGGAGTTCACATGCCATCCTGGACTTCATCGGAATGGAAAACGCTTTACGAGAAATATTTCACCAAGAGTTTCTACCAGGATCAGTCCAATGCAACGATCTGGGAAAAAATCCATCAGGTGCCGGATCAGGAAATCTGGAACATCCGCACATCGCTGAAAAACAAGCTGGTAGAGTATATCCGCATGCAGTTTCAAGATAATTGGTTGAAAAACCAAGGAGATCCTTCAAGAATCGTTTCTATTTTGGAATCCATCGATCCGAATGCATTGATCATTGGATTTGGTCGCCGTTTTGCTACATACAAACGTGCGCACCTGCTTTTCAGCGACTTGGACAGATTGGAAAAAATCGTAAACAATCCGGTTCAGCCCGTTCAATTCCTTTACACAGGAAAAGCCCATCCGGCTGATGGCGCAGGACAAGGATTGATCAAAAGAATCGTTGAAATTTCAAGAATGCCACAGTTCCTTGGAAAAGTTATTTTCCTTGAAAACTACGATATGCGCTTGGCGAAACGCCTTATTTCAGGTGTGGACATTTGGCTTAACACGCCTACCCGTCCGCAGGAAGCTTCTGGTACATCCGGAGAAAAAGCTTCGATGAACGGCGTTCTGAATTTTTCTGTACTTGACGGATGGTGGTACGAAGGCTATCGGAAAGGTGCAGGATGGGCATTGACCGACAAGAGAACTTACGAAAACCAGGAATATCAGGACAAACTGGATGCTGTGACAATTTACAATACGCTCGAAAACGAGATTATTCCGTTGTATTTTGCCAAAAACACCAAAGGATTCTCGCCTGAATGGGTTCAAACGATTAAAAATTCGATTGCACAAATTACTCCACACTACACCACAAAACGTATGATGGATGATTATTTCGAAAAATTCTACAACAAACAGGCAAAACGTTCAGCTTTACTGAAAGCCAATGGATATGAAAAAGCCAAAGAAATATCTGCCTGGAAAGAAAAAATGGCTCAATCCTGGGACGCTATCGAAGTAGTTTCGATGGATCTTCCCGAAAAATTAATCCACAATCCTCAGGTTGGTGAAGATTACAACATCAATGTGGTTATAGATATGAAACAAGCGGTTGAAAAAGGAATTGGAATTGAACTTTTGGCCATCAAAACCGACACGAACAATCAGCAATTTATTGCCGATATCGATGAACTTACGCTGGTAAAAACCGAAGGAACAAAACTTTTCTTCAATATCAACTACCAGCTTGACAACGCCGGAGCTTACAAATATGGTTTTAGAATGTTTCCGAAAAATGACATGCTTCCACACCGTCAAGACTTCTGCTATGTAAGATGGATGTAGGAAATTGAAAACTTTGTTAATAAAAAATGGGCTTACAGAAAAACTGCAAGCCCGTTTTTATTATTTCTTTTTATTATAGGTTACAAACCCGAGCATACAATGGAGAAAAAATTATTTTTTTGTTCCAGGTTTAATTCCACTCGACCTCCACGCCAGAAACACTGATACAACGGCATAAATCAACACTAAAATCACCCAACGGTCGTCTCTTGTAAACATCAGGTAAGTTCCCAATCCAAGTAAAAGCGTGATAAAACTCATTAAGCGGACAATACGCTGATTACGAACATCTTCGTTTCGCACTTCTGAGAGATAAATTGCCTGTACGATGATTAACATCAGCGATCCTGTACCGAAAACATACTTGGCAAAATCAAATTCAAAAAATTGAAAAAGCGCACCTGCCAACACAAGTATGCCACCCAATCCGTGTGCTATTTTGAGAAATCCGCTATTCATCTTCCTTAATTATAAAAATATCTTCGCTGTCTTTTTTTAAATAATATTTCTCACGCGCATACCTTTCAAGACTCTCGTCACCGGCTTGCATATCGTTCATTTTTTGTTTGTTGGATTCAATTTCTTGCTTATAAAACTCAATTTCTTTGTTCAGACTCTTAATGTTCTTACCAGTCTCCCACCTGTTTCTGAGGCTGTGCTCTCCAAAGAAAATGATAAGCATAAAAAAAACAGCAACAGTCAGAAAATATTTATTAAAAATCACTTTCCGAATAATTGGCAGTATCTTTTGAAGAAAAATCATTGTTTGTCAATTAAGGTGCAAAGATAGTTTATTTTAGGGAAAGTAGCAGTCTTAACTATGTCAAAGTTTTGAACTTTGATATGGTTTCTTCCTAATCACACAGGGTATATAAATCGCCCCGCGGATTGACAAGAAGCAGCGGAACATCAGAGCGGTGGATGAGGTGATATTCCTTCGGGCCGAACAGGAGGTCATCCAAACCGTAATCTCTTGAAGCCGAAATTATTACAATTCCATAATTTTTTTCGCGGGCAACTTTCACGGCTTCCTTATCGAGCTTGAAACTGTCGGATTGGGCTTTTTCCTGATTGAAATTCAGATTAAATTTCCCGAAAAGCTCTTTCATTTTTTCGGCAGTAACAGCAGCTTTTGTACCATAATCATTGGCAAGCAGAATGGTAATTTCCGACCCGCAAAACCTCCCGAAAGCCGATGCAAACTGTGCTTTCTCGTACTCCTCCACCAGGAAACCCACCGGAACCATCACTTTCTCGAAATTTATTTGCGGGAATTCTTCCCTGAAAAATACATACGGAATACGTAAATCCCGGCAAGATTTCAACCGGTTTTTTAGCTGTTTTTTCTGCGAATGACTCCATTGCATCATCAGAAATGAAGCTTCTACAGCCTCACATTCCTCCGCCAGATGCTTCACCGATTTTGGCCTCACAAAAACCTGAAAATCATCAAATCCATTCTCCGAAAAGTATTTTGCCAAATTTTCTTTCTTCGCATTCACTTCCTCCGCTCTTTCCACAAAAGCAAGTACCCCGACTTCTTTTTTCAGATTTCGGGCTAACTGATATCCGCTTTTCAGAAGACTGGAAGCGGTGGAAATATTGTGAAGTAAAATAAGAAGCATCTGTCTAAACTATGATTTTAGAATGATTTTGTGATTTATAAGATTTAGTTTTTTTGATTAAAAAACCTTTTCAGTAATAATTAAAACATCCTCTGTTCTAAGAATAATCTGATTTATTTTTAATAGAGTAGCATCCATTTTAGCATATTTTCTTAATCAATAAAATCATAAAAATCACAGTTCAGACTTTTCTTAATCCACAAAATAAACCCTTTTCACCCGTCTGGATACGCTGGTGAGAATTTCGTAAGGTATGGTTTCCAGCTTATCGGCCACTTCCTGAATAGTAATGTTTTGTCCGAAGATTTCCACCACATCGCCTTCTTCGGCAGGAATACCGGTCAGGTCAATCATCGTAATGTCCATGCTGATATTGCCGACCACCCTAGCCCGATGGCCGTTGATCCACACCTCGCCCGCTCCGTTGCTCAGGTGGCGGTCAAATCCGTCGGCATAGCCTATTGGAATGACTCCAATTCGGCTGTCGCGCGTAAGTTTTCCTACCCGGCTGTAGCCCACGGTTTCGCCTGCTTTTACATCCCTTATCTGGAGAATAATGGTTTTCAGCGTACACACTGTTTCGAGTTTTACTCCCGGCAAAGCACTTACATCGTAGAGGCCGATTCCGAGCCGTACCATGTCAAACTGATATTCGGTGAAACGCTCAATGCCTCCCGAATTGAGTATGTGTCTTAGAATCCGGTGACTGAACGATGTTGAAATCACGTCGGCACAGCGGGAATAGAGTTCAATCTGACCGCGCGTGAAATCATCGAACGCAGGATTGTCGGAGCCCACGAGGTGCGAAAATACCGACCGTACTTTCACCTGATTTTGATTTTTCAGCAGATTGAGCAGTTCAGGCATGTCTTTTTCTTCAAAACCGAGCCGTTTCATGCCCGTATCTATTTTGATATGGATCGGGTAATCAGTCAGCGCCAGCTTTTCGGCAGCTTCAATAAACAGTTTCAGCAGCCGGAAACTGTAAATTTCCGGTTCGAGTTTGTTGTCAAAAATGGTATTAAAGGCCGATTTTTCAGGATTCATGACCACGATTGGCACACGAATGCCTTCACGGCGCAATTCGGCTCCTTCATCGGCCACAGCCACAGCCAGGTATTCGCAACGGTTATTTTGGAGCGTGCGGGCTATTTCCACCGATCCGCTTCCGTAAGCAAATGCTTTTACCATGCACATCACACGGGTTTCTGGCCTGAGTTTGGAACGGAAATAGTTCAGATTGCTCACCAGTGCATTCAGATTGACATCCAACGTGGTTTCGTGAACGGTCTGCTCGAGCCGTGCCAGCAAATCTTCGAAATGAAAACTCCGTGATCCTTTCAGCAGGATGATTTCATTTCTCATTTCGCGCATCAGCGGCGAAGTCAGCAAATCAGCGGTATCACGAAAGAAATATTTTTCGGGAGTTTCGAACAGACTGGTGTTGGCAGAAATTTCCGGTCCCACGCCAATCATGCGGTTTATCTGCTTATTTTTAACCAGTTCGGCTACCATTGAGTAGAGTTCGGCCGATGTATGTCCGCTCTGCAGAATATCCGAGAGCACGAGTGTGCGCGAAAGATTCTTGCGTGTAGCTTGGAGATTCAGGAAATTGAGCGCAATATTGAGCGAATTCAGGTCGGAATTGTACGTATCATTGATTATCAGGCAGCCGTTTACGCCCTCTTTCACTTCGAGGCGCATGGCTACCGGCTCCAGACGAAGCAGTCGCTGTGCAATCTGTTCAGGAGTGTAATTCAGATATAGCATCACACAGACACACTGCAGGGCATTTTCCACCGAGGCATCGTCGGTAAAAGGGATTTCAACATCGAAATGTTGTTTTTCATATTTCAGCGAAATGGTCGTATTGCCATTTTTCACCACCTGCAGCACCCTGAGTCGGGCTTCCGGTTTTTTCCCCCAGGCGAAAAGTCCGGCTTTCAGCTTTGCCTGTAGGATGGCGATTTCGAGCAACTTGTCGTCCGAATTGTAAATGAGGACTTCCGCCTCTTTGAAAAGTTTGAGTTTTTCGTCGGCTTTCTGCTTCAGTCCGCTGAAACCTTCCTGATGTGCATCGCCGAGATTGGTAAAAATCCCTATCGTCGGGCAAATGATGGGTTGCAGTTTTTCCATTTCGCCCACTTGTGAAATGCCCGCTTCAAAAATGCCCATTTCGGTACTTTCGCTCAATGGCCAGACCGACAGTGGTACTCCGATCTGCGAGTTGTAGCTTCGCGGTGAACGTACAATCCTGAAATCGGAGTGCAGCAACTGATAGAGCCATTCTTTCACCACCGTTTTACCGTTGCTGCCGGTAATACCCACTACCGGATTGCCGAACTCAGCCCGGTGAGCGGCTGCTACAGTCTGCAAAGCCTGCAACGTATCATTTACCTGAATGAAAACAGCATCGGTGAGATTTTCAAATTCGGGAAGTATTTTGCTGACAACGAAAAAGCGCAGATTCTGGCGGTATAATTCGGGTATGTATTTATGACCGTTGTTCCGGCTTGTTTTTAGGGCAAAAAAAAGCGTTCCCGACGGGAATGACAGCGATCGGCTATCGGTAAGCAGCCAGCTTATTTCGGCATCTGCATCACCGGATACCGAAACACCCAGCAGTTGAGCTATTTGAGAAAGTTTCATTTTCTGTAAAAATTGAAATGCAAAGTTACAGTTTTTTTTCAGACATAGATTCAAATCTTTTCTGCGAAGAATGAATGAGACTGAAAGCTGATGTAAAAAAAAATATCAAAAAGTTTTAATTTTTTATAAAATAACATCTAATTTTACAACCGGTTGCTGAAATAGTTGAAAGTGATTAAGAAAAAGTGTTTCAACTATTCCGTCAATTATTTGGCATGTATAAAAATTTCAAAAAAAAGATGTCAACTGTGAACCCAACAATGCTCCTTCGGGACGAAACGGTGCTCCCCACCAATGAGGTAATAAAAAAAGTGCTCGGCGAAGAACTTTTCGGAGTGTATTCCGGGCTGATAACTTCATTCACCTCTGAATTGGATCTGGAGCCGCAATGGCGTTACTACAACGACGGCAAAGCATGGCTGTGTAAAGTCGTTTACCGAAAAAAAACGATTTTGTGGCTTTCGCTGTGGAAGGATTGCATCAAAACGAGTTTCTATTTCTCCGAAAAAACACTGCCCGGTATAATGAACCTGGACATTCATCCTTCTATAAAAGAACAGACCGGAAATGCTGCTCACATCGGCAAACTGATACCGCTGATTCTGGACATATCAAGATCCGAACAACTGAATAATCTGAAAAAGATAATCCAATACAAAAAGGAAAGCAAATAAAATATGTTTCAAAGAATCGGACAAGCTTTATTAAGCTATTTTTTTAAAAACCCCCTTTTGGGGATAGCTATCAAAAAAACAGAACACTATTTTTGTATGAGATAAAAAAGGAAAGATTCCGGTTGTAATTCATTTCTTTCATCTCTTTGATTGATAAGAACAAGAAAAAATCGTGAATGAAGCATACACAATTAACAAAAAACATAATCATTCAAAAAAACACCCCGTTATGAAGAAAAATCTACTACTTGCAATG
>CAZIRA010000019.1:0-1745 GCA_964541615.1 uncultured Paludibacter sp. | reverse complement strand
GGGCACAATCACCGCACAAAAAATCAACGAACTGATCAACGCACAGCAAACAATGGCTGCAGAGTACCAGCTGATGGACAGCATCATAAACTGGAACTTGGACGTAACAAACGGAGAATGGAAAAACAGCGACAAAACCATCAAAATGACTTACGACAACAAAAACCGACTCATAAGCCTGATAGTGCAGGATTGGGATTTGGATACGCAAGAATGGGTAAACTCCGGCAAATCAACCTATACATACAACAATAACGGCGATGTAACACAGCTTCTGATGGAAGGCTGGGATGAAGGAGAATGGATAAATACAATGAAGTCAACCATGAACTACGATAGAAACAACAACCTGATTAACTCAAAAATTGAACTGTGGATGGATGAGTGGATTGCATTATCTTACACCGAATTTACCTATGACAACAACCACAATGTGCTGACCGAAATCAATCAGGCAGGGCTTTTCGGACCGTTGAAAAATGAAACAAAAGAAATTTTCACCTACGACACAAAAAACAACGTGCTGACTTCCATACATCAGGTGTGGAACGTTGACGACTGGGAAAACCAGTCAAAAATCACAAATACCTACAATGCCAAAAATTACATTCTGACTTACACGAATCAAACCTGGGAATCGGGATCTTGGCTTAATTTCAATAAGCAAACTTTCACATACAATTCGAACGACGATGAAACACTTTGGCTTAGTCAGATGTGGAAATCAGACAACTGGGAAAACATCGCACAGCATATCTCCACATACGACACTCGCCAAAACCTCACGACCCAGATACAACAGAGCTGGGAGAACGGTGCCTGGGTGAACTACCAAAAATACGCTTACACGTACAACAACTCCGACTTACAGCTAACCGAACTGGTACAGGAATACAGGGAAAATGCATGGTTAAATGTAGTGCTATCAACAAGCACTTATGATACACGTGGAAACAGCACCAGCGAAACCACTCAAACCTGGCTCGGCAACGCATGGTACAGAACCGGACTCACGCAGGAAACTTATGATATGAATAACTACAACCTCACCTACGTAAACCGTGGATTTGATATGGACGGAGAAACCATTCTTTCAGGCGATAGTAGCCGCTTTTATTATCACCCTGTTTCAAGCGGAATACCCGAAACTATTGATGAGCAACTAACAGTTTACCCCAATCCGGTGAAGGATTATCTGATTCTCAAAATCGATGCTACATCTTCACTTACGGGTGAAATGATGTCTTACAGCCTCTTTGACCTCAGCGGTAAGCTGCTTGAAAGCCGTAAACTCGAAGGAAATGTTACCCGGATATCCATGCGCAGACTGCCGCCGGCAACTTATGTGATAAAAATATCCGATGGAAATAAAACCAGGAAAGAATTCAAAATTAATAAAATGTAAAAAATCCGACGGTACTGACCGGATAGTTAACTACCCGACCGAAACCGTATAGAAAACCTGAACCTGAAAGAAATACCTTGTCTGACACCGACAGGGTATTTCTGATTTTCAGCGAATAACCGGGGATATTTATCTGCAAAAAAATATACCGGAAATGTTTTTAAAACAAAAAAAGACCTGCTTTCAGAAGCAAGTCTTTTATTCTACTTTAAACACACTTTTTTTTGCTATACCGGTACGTTGTAATCGGGTTCGATGGTAATTTCCGGTACGAGTTCGGTGTAGGTTACCACTCCGTTTTCGTCGAGCGCTACCACCGAGCGTGCACAAAGTCCTTTCA
>CAZIRA010000018.1:15169-33006 GCA_964541615.1 uncultured Paludibacter sp. | reverse complement strand
TGGAGGCCGGTGCCGATTTGGTGGTAGTAGGAAATGTGTTTGAAAGTGAAACGGAGCGGATGGGCGAATTTGTGAGGGTGGTGGAGGAGTTTTTGTAGTTCTGAGTATTGAGTGTTGATTGCCAGTAATTTTTTTTTATAAGTGATTTGTGCTTTTGCAGACCGCTTTCATGTTCCCCAGAGGTTAGGGGTAAAAGTGATTTGTGCCTCGGAAAATTCCGAAACGATGACATTTTTTATAATTTTGCTATTCTGAATACACTAATAGATTTTCCTGAATGAAAGTTGTTAAAGATTATAAAAGACACTTTGAAGATATGTATGTGGGATTTTATTCACGTATGATTAGATTTGCCCAATCCTATGTTAATTATGAAGAAGATGCAGAAAATATTGTTCAGGATATTTTTAAAGATATCTGGGAGAAAAAAATTGATATTTCTGCTATATCTAATGTTAGTGGCTATTTGCTTTTGATATTAAAAAATAAATGTATCGATTATATTAGGCGAAAAAAAACCGAAACTCAGGCAATTTCTAAAATTCAGATGGAGAATGAAATTAATCTGAAGCTGAAGTTTGACTCGCTGGAAGCACTTGATGATAAACTGTTGGCTGATCCAAATATTGATACTTTAATTGAACAAGCAATTAATAATCTTCCTGAGAAATGCAGGCAGATTTTTGTTATGAATAAATTCGATGGCAAAAAACAAAGTGTTATTGCAAACGAACTGAATATTTCCATTCACACTGTCGAGAGTCAAATGTCTATTGCTTATAAAAAGCTCCAAGAAGAACTCAAAGAGTATTTTCCTGTTTTTTTGTTCTTCATTTGATATCCTTTCCAACCCATTCCATTTTTTTTCAGTCCGCAATTGTTATATAATGTTAAAGGTGATTTTCCTTTAGCGGTTATTGTGAATTCGTTCGTCTTAATGTTATAATAGAAAATAAATGGACAGCAATCTTTTAAAATATTTTACTGGAGACCTCTCACCAAGTGAGAAGTCTAAGTTTTTACAGGATGTTGATAATGATGAATCTTTAAAGCAAGAATTTATTCATTATCAAAACATCTATTCAGTTTCTCTTTTATCATCTCGCTTTGAAGATAAATCCGAAGGGAAAAAAAGTTTCCAAAAGTTTATTTTATCATTGAACAGAACTAATCGGATAAATACCATGAGGGGCTTTATGAAATATGCAGCTATTATTGTTGCGGTTATTTCATCTACTATTATGACTACTCTATATCTTAGTGATTCATTTGAAGATCAATTATATAACACTTTATACGTTCCTGCCGGTCAGAGAGCTCAAATAACATTAGAAGATGGTACCGTTGTGTGGTTAAATGCTCAGTCAAAACTAAAATACCCTTCCAAGTTTTCAAAGAAAAAGAGGATAGTGGAGATTGAAGGTGAAGCATTCTTTGATGTAGCTCAAAAAAACAACAGACCTTTTATAGTTAATGCGCATCATGTAAACCTTGAGGTGTTGGGTACTCAATTTAATATTCACAGCTATAGTGAGTTAAACTATTCAAAAATGACGCTTGTGGAAGGTTCGCTTAAAGTGACAGATAATCTCAATGAAAATAACTCAGTTGTTCTAAAACCAAACGAACAAGTCTCTTATGAAAATGGTATATTATCCGTTTCTTCCATTTCAAATACCGATAATCTTTTATGGAGAGAAGGTATTTACTCTTTTGACAATGAGAAATTAATAGATTTAATTCAAAAGCTGGAACTATATTACGATATTAAAATTGTAGTAGAAGACCGTGAAATTTTTGATGTTAAATATACCGGTAAATTCAGACAAAGAGACGGAATTGATGAAATCTTGCGCATACTACAAATAATTCAACCTTTCCAAATTGAAAAAGATAGAGAAAATAATATAATAACATTGTCAAAATATACTAATCCTTAAAAATAATGCCTATGAGAAGTTATTCACAATGAAAAGCGATAATAGTGCCTACAATTATCGTAAAAAAATAAAGTAAATGATAGCCAGCAATTTAATAATTCACCTTAAATCAAAACTAACATATGAAAATAAACATTTCATCAAACCACTTTTTAGTAAAAAAGAGTAAACTAAAAGATTTATTCAAAATCATGAAAATCAGCTTAATATTATTATTCGTTTTTTCATTCCAAATGGCAGCTATTAACTCAAGTGCGCAAAATGCAGTTATTGAGTTTAAAACAAATAGCATAACCATTGGACAACTAATTAATGAGATAGAAAAACAAACCGATTACTTGGTAGTTTACAGCAATAGAGAGGTAAACACAAACCAAAAGGTTAAAATTCAGAGTACATCTAATAAGGTATCAAACTATCTCGACGAAGCCCTTTCAGGTACCGATGTAAGGTATGAGTTTAAAAACAAATACATCGTACTTGCAAAAAAATCCGATAACAATGCCGCTGTAACCTCAACTATGATACAGCCTGCGCAAAAGCAGAGCGTAACTGTAACAGGTAATATCAAAGATGCAGATAATCAACCTATTATTGGTGCTGCAGTAGTTGAAGCAGGAAATCCTTCTCATGGCACCATTACAGACTTTGATGGTAATTTTTCACTATCTGGTTTATCTGCAAATTCAGTTTTACTGATTAGTTATGTAGGGATGAGAAGGCAAGAGATAGCACTCAATGGCCGTACTTCCATAAACATCGTGATGGAGTCTGATACAGAATTGCTGGATGAATTGGTGGTGATTGGGTATGGAACTTTAAAAAAGAGTGACCTCACTGGTGCTATTTCTTCGGTGGATATGGGTGAGCTTGGAAAAAGAACTACAACAAATCCTGCAGAAGCGCTTCAAGGAAAAGTGTCGGGAGTGAATGTTCAAAAATCCGGGGGAAATGCAGGATCAGGTGTGCAGATTAAAATTAGAGGAGTAAAAACTTTTGGGGATAATAACCCTCTTTATATTATTGATGGATTTCCGGGAGATATAAATAACGTTAATCCCCAAGACATTGAGTCAATGGAGATACTAAAAGATGGTGCTGCAGCAGCCATATATGGTTCAATAGCTGCCAATGGTGTTGTTCTGATTACTACCAAAAGAGGTAAAAAAGGAACACCCGTAGTTGAATTCAGCTCATATCTTAGCCGTACAGAAGTGTCGAAAAGTTTAGAACTGCTTAACGGTAAGGAGTATCAAAAAGTTCACAAGTTAATGTATGACAACTGGAACAACTATGCAAGTGAAAAAAATAAAGTAACACTACCTCCTTATGTTACTAATAATTCTAACGTAGATACTGATTGGCAAGACGCAATGCTTAGAAACGGTTTGGCACAAAATTACATGATTGCAATTAGAGGAGGTGTAGAAAACTCAAACTATTCTATTTCTTATAACAGGTTAGACGAGAAAGGTATATTTTTAGGCAATGATTTCGTTCATGATAATGCACGTGCAAGACTTAATCTGACAAAAGGGATTTTTAATGTAGATGCAAACATTGGATTCAAATATTCTAATAATGATCAACCCAGATATAGTTTGAAAGAGATGTATATGCTATCTCCTCTTGTGCCTATTTATGATGAAAACCAACCATCAGGCTATGGGCTTACTAACTTTGATGGAATTCCTAATAATAGAAACGTAATGGCTGATCATGAATTTAGGGACTATTCAAATAAAAAATATAATACAACTGCGAACGTTGGAATTACCGTTAATTTTACTGAATGGTTGAACTTTAGAACCGGCTATTCTTACAGGGGTGAACATGAGCGTACTATGTGGCATGAACCCATTTATACTGCCGATATACGTTCAAAAAGAGAGTTTCCATATCATGAAGAGTATTCTGGTTATTGGGAAGAACAAATCTTTGACAATGTGTTGTCTTTTAATAAAAAATTTGACAAGCACTCATTAAATGCAATGATAGGTAACTCAGTTACAAATGAAACTATGAATTGGAATTCTGTAGCAGTTGAAGGTAAAAAACTTTTGTATAGGGTTCAAGATGGCAAATTGGTGACTGAAGAAACCGCTGCAGGCTTTTTAGATCCAAATTTTTCCACAATCGGTGCCGGTACCGGTGGTACATATAGCGGAGATGGTACAAACTGGAACTATAAAAGAGCATCGTTTTTCGGTCGGTTAAATTATAATTATTCAGATAAGTATCTTTTCCAGCTTACAGTTCGTAGAGATGGATCTTCCAAGTTTGGCGCCGACAGCAGATGGGGTACTTTTCCTTCGGTTGCATTGGGATGGAGAATAACACAAGAAGAGTTTTTCCCAGAAGACACTTTTATTGATGATTTGAAACTTCGTGCCAGCTGGGGTAGATTAGGTAATGAAATTTCATTAGGGATGTATGATTTCCAGGCACTTATTACAACTAGTAATACAAAGTATCAAGGTTATGTAAAAGGTAATGGAGAGAATCCATGGCCGGGAAGTATTGCTCGTTCTATGGAAAACAAATCACTCAAATGGGAAACTACCGATAATAGAAATATTGGAATAGACTTCGGAATGTTGGGTAATAAACTAACAGGTGCTTTAAACTATTATCATAATGAAACAATTGACCTGCTAATAACAAAAGCGTTACCACCCTCAGCCGGCTTAGATAATCCAATTCTGAATGTTGGTAAGATGAGAAATAATGGTGTAGAAATTGAAATCAACTGGAATGACAAAATTGAAGATTTTAATTACGGTATAGGGTTTAATATGAGTACTATTAAGAATAAAGTGATTGCACTTGCTGATGATAATCAGGTTTTATATGGTGAAGGATTAAAGTATGGAACGGAGCATTTCCCTACACAAACAAGAGTTGGTATGCCAATTGGAGCATTTTATCTTTATAAAACAGATGGACTATTCCAGAGTGAAGCAGAAGTGGCAAGTCATGTTAATTCAAATGGAGAATTACTTCAACCAAATGCATATCCCGGTGATATTCGTTTCCGTGATATTAATGGAGATGGAGTAATTGATGAAAATGATAAAGAATATAGTGGTTCGGGTATTCCAAAAGTTGAAGCCAACTTATCACTATCAGCAGATTATAAAGGTTTCGATTTGTCAGTTCTGCTGAGCAGTGCTTTTGGTCATAAACTTTACAATGGAAATAAGTATTTTTACGAAGGGATGAACTCAGGCTCTAATTTCCTCAAATCAACTTTAGACTCTTGGACTCCCCAAAATACCAAAACTACAGTTCCTCGCGCTGTATATCAAGATCCAAATGGCAACTTAATAGAATCTGATAGATTCCTTGAGAAAGGAGATTTTGTAAGACTACGTCAATTGCAGATTGGCTATTCTATATCCAACAGTTTTACTCAAAAACTGGACGTTGACAAATTACGTTTTTACGTAAGCGGAGAGAATCTTTTTACAGTAACTTCTTACAGCGGTATAGATCCCGAATTTTCGCGTGCAAGTGTGCTAAATGCAGGGGTGGACAGACATATTTATCCATTTACACTTTCATATACTGTTGGAGTTCAATTAACATTTTAATTCAATAAATTCATGAAAAAAATAATATATATACTTTCGATTTTATCTTTGATGGTAATGCCGGCATGTGATGATTACTTAGAGGTAACTTCTCCTGATATGCTCACTTCTGGTAACTTTTGGAGAAATTTGTCAGATGCAGAAGCAGGTCTTTCTGCAGCCTACTCGCAACTTGAATACTCAATCGACACGTGGGAGTATGCTGAAGTAAAATGGCCTGTTGAAGCTTACAGAGAAGATGTTGTGCTTATGGGTAGTGATGCTATGAACTATCCAAATTGGGTTGAACTCTTTAACTTCACCTATACAAATGGAAATTCTCAGGTTAGCGCATACTGGTGGAATAATTATAAAGGACTTAGTTTTAGCAATCAGGTAATAGAAAAAGTGGCTGAAATCCCTGATGACAAGATTAATGCTCAACAAAGAGAACAAATTGTAAATGAAGCGCATTTCCTTAGAGCGTATTATCACTTTAAGCTGATTCTTAATTGGAATGAGATTATTGTTCGGGATAAATATATTACTAATCAGCAAGATTTAAGTAAAAATGTTTCTTCAAGAACTGATGCTTGGGATTTAATTATTGATGATCTTAAAAAAGCAACTAATCTGCCTCAAAGCCATACAGCTGACAACATTGGAAGAGCAACCAAGGGGGCTGCATATTCGTATTTAGGATTTGCATATTTAACACGTGCATATGAGGAGCCTGCAAAGAAAAATGATTATTTAAAGCTTGCTAATGAAGCTCTAAACCAGGTAAGTGGATATAGTTTAGAACCGAACTTTTCAAGCATGTTTTCAGGTAACAATAAAAACTGTAAGGAATCTATCTTTGAACTTCAGTTTTCCATGACTACTGCAAGTGGTGCAAATTATCGCACACAATTCCATAAATGGATGGCGGCTTCCGAATTAGGTGGATGGGATGAGATATTACCAAGCCCGGTTTTGATGAGTGCTTTTATGAAAGAGGGGAAAATTGCACAAGGAAATTTATACGACAACAGACTTTATCAAACAGTTTTCTTCCGTGACGATTTTTTTAATGATGGAACAGGAAAAGTATTTGGGTATGATTATGATAAACTATTTCAAGTAGATGGAGTTCCATATAACCGCCCTGTGTTCCGTAAATATCTACCTTCAACCGCTACTGAATTAAATCAGAATAACTCGGCTATTAATGCCCCGTTGATGCGTTATGCGAATGTTTTATTGATGAAAGCAGAGGTTTTAAATGAAATGGGGCTGACTGCCCAAGCAATCCCCTTAATTAATGAAGTAAGGGCCGTTCATGGCAAGATGCCGCCTATGATAGGTACATCTCAAATTGATGTTCGAAAGCAGATTGAGCATGAAAGAATGATTGAATTTCCATTAGAAAATTTTAGATGGTATGATTTAAGAAGATGGAATAAACTGCAAGAAGCAATGCAAAATGCAGGAAGAACTAACTTCACTACGAATAATTCTTTTTATCCCATTCCATTAACTGAAATCAACTCTAACGACAAATTAAAATAGAGTAATTAATAAATAATAATGGGCGTTTTTGTGTTTTAATGCAAAGATGCCCAGATTTATACTATGTTCATAGTTATAGCTTTTATGATTTTCGGAACAGTTGTCGGTTATATTTTCAGGAAAAAGAAACTGGAGCGTGTTTCCAAAATTATTACTGTTATTATTTGGGCGCTTCTGTTTTTACTTGGAATAGAAGTAGGTACTAACCCCGAGATAATAGCGGGATTAGGTTCAATTGGTGTTGAAGCATTAATTATTACAATTGCTGCAGTGCTTGGAAGTGCAACAATGACTTTATTGCTATGGAAATATATCAATAATAGTAAAAAGTAGTTTTATGAAACAGCCATTACAAAACACTTTTGACAAACAAGGAAATGATAATATGGCGTGTTCTCCCGAATCAAGTTCGGGAAAAGCTATGTGTCCTTAATGAAAAAAAATAAAATATAAACAGATGAAACAGCCATGTAAAATAACTTTGACACACAAGGCAATGTTTAATGGCGTGTTCCATATGACCTTAATGTAAAAAATTAGAAATAAACACATGAAAGGAAGTATTACAATTGTTTCTTTTTTCATTCTTGGAGCACTATTAGGCTATTTAGGTTTTATTCCTGTATACCTTATCGAAAATGATTTAAGTTTTTATGTGCTATGTGGCTTGATGTTTTCTGTGGGACTTAGTATTGGTAATGACACAAAAACTTTAAAAAGTTTCAAAAACTTAAACACTAAGTTTTATTTATTGCCATTTGCTACTATGGTAGGAACATTAGTCGGTTGTGCTTTAATCGCTTTTGTACTTCCTGATAGAACTATCGCCGAAAGTATGGCTGTTGGAAGTGGTTTTGGATATTATTCATTGTCAAGTATTTTTATAACTGAGTATAAAGGCGCTGAACTTGGCACAATCGCTCTGCTGTCAAATATAATTCGTGAAATTATAGCACTACTTTTTGCTCCTTTTTTTGTCAGATATTTTGGCAAACTCGCACCTATTTCTGTTGGAGGGGCTACAACTATGGATACTACTCTTCCAATAATACTAAAATTCTCAGGTAAGGAGTTATTAGTTGTCTCCATATTCCATGGTTTTATTCTCGATCTAAGTGTGCCGTTTCTTGTTACCTTTTTATGCTCATTTTAATATCAGTAAGTTGTTTGCGTTAAACTTTCAAATCATTAAAAAATGAAACAATTAAAAAAAAACAATCCTCTTATTCTGTTTTTTATGTTCATTACTATAGCAATATATGCTAATGACGTTAACAAAGAGCGAGAGCCCTGGCAAACTCCCCTTGTAAATGCGATTAACAGGGAGCCAATTACAGCTCATTTTATACCATTCAAATCTGAAAAATCAGTTATTAATCAATTAAATAAGCCTATTTCAGAAATTTTCAGGCTCAATGAACAAGGTGAAAGGCGTTTTTCTCTTCAAGGAGAATGGTATTTCAAATTTCACAAAAACCCTTCTGAATGTGCTGATAACTACTTTTTATCATCCGGGAATGGTTTCTCAGATTGGAAAAAGATAAATGTTCCCGGCAGCTGGGAATTGCAGGGATTCGATGCACCTATATACACCGATGAAGAATATCCGTTTCCGGCTAATCCACCCTTCGTTCCGGCTGATTATAATCCGGTAGGAGTGTATCAACGGTTTTTTGCAACTCCTGAGAAGTGGGAAGATATGGATATCTATATCAATTTTGAGGGAGTAGAGTCTGCATTTTATTTTTGGCTTAATGGAGTTTTTGTTGGGTATAGTGAAGACAGTCGTTTACCAGCCCACTTTAATATTTCTAAATACCTAAAGTCTGGAAAAAATAGTCTCATGGTAAAGGTTTTTAGATATAGTGATGCCTCTTATTTAGAGGGTCAGGATTACTGGAGATATAGCGGCATAGAACGAGATGTATATGTTTATGCCCGTCCAAAAAGTAGAGTTAAGGATTTCAAATTGAAGTCCTCGCTTACCAATAAATATAAAGATGGAAAATTCGATTTAGATTTAATGATTCGTAATCCCCAAAAGGGTTACTCTGTTGATGTGACTGTTCTTGATAATAATGTACAAGTTGCAAGCTTTAAAAATAAATTAAAATCAACCAATGATTCCCTGATAAATCTATCTGCAATTTTAAAAGATGTAAATCCTTGGAATGCTGAAGATCCAAATCTTTATCGGTTGATTGTAACTTATAAAGATTCCAAAGGGAGAGAAATTGAATCATTCGGTCATCTTTTTGGATTCAGATCAATAGAAATGCGGAACGGATTATTTTTATTAAATAATCAATCAATTAAATTTAAGGGAGTTAATCGGCACGAACACGACCCAAAGAATGGCAGAACCATCTCTATTGAGAGTATGATTAAGGATATTGAATTAATGAAGCAATTCAATATTAATTCTGTTAGATGCAGTCATTATCCTAATAGACCCGAGTGGTATAGTCTCTGCGATATTTATGGTTTATACGTCATAGATGAAGCTAATATTGAAAGTCATGGAATGTCTTTTCATGCAGATCGTACACTTGCCAACAATCCAGATTGGGAGTTGCCTTTTATTGAGCGGATGTCAAGAATGGTAATAAGAGATAGAAATTTCACATCTATAGTTACTTGGTCGCTTGGTAACGAGTCTGGCTATGGTAAACATTTTCAGACCATTTACGATTGGACAAAAAAGTATGACAATACCAGACCTGTTCAATATGAAGGATCTCGAAAAGAAGGTGTTTCTGATATTTATGCTCCTATGTATGCTCGCATTTGGGCTTTAAGAGAATTTGTAAATGAAAGACGTCCGTTGCCGATGATTTTGTGCGAGTACGCACACGCAATGGGTAATAGTGTTGGAAATTTACAAGATTATTGGGATTTGATTTACAAATATGATCAACTGCAGGGGGGATTTATTTGGGATTGGGTCGATCAGACTTTCTTAAGCAAGGATGAAAAAGGGAAAGACATATGGGCATATGGAGGAGATTTAGGCTTTGTAGGTGTACCAAACGATTCAAATTTCTGTGCAAACGGTTTGGTGCTTGCCGATAGATCGCTTCGTCCTCATATATGGGAAGTAAAAAAAGTTTATCAAAATATTTTATTCGAAACTGTACCATTCAAATCAAACAGGATAGAGGTTGCTAACAGATTCTACTTTTCATCTTTAGATAACTACTATTATCGCTGGGTACTTGAGGCTGATGGTAAATTAGTTCAGAGTGGAGATGGTAATTTTCCAAATATTAAAGCTGGAGAAACCTCAGAAATTGAGCTTGCAATTAATCCAATTGTTAAGGACAGTAGAGAGTATTTTCTAAAAATTGAAGCAATTTCAAAAAATGCGACTTTAGCTGTACCGGCTGATCATATTGTAGCAATGGAGCAATTCAGTTACTATAAACCTGATAAACAAATAGTGGCTCATTCACAAGATTATAAGGGCAATTTATCAGTAGAAGAAGATGGTAATAATCTGTTAATCTCATCACCCGGATTTGGTGTGACTTTCTCAAAATCTACAGGAAAGTTAAACAGCTTAAAGTATAATAATGAGGAGTTTATTATAAAAGGATTTACTCCAAACTTCTGGAGACCGTTGACAGATAATGATGTTGCAAATGGTACTCTGAAGCGTTGTGCAATTTGGAAAAATATTGAGGAAGATATGCAGTTGACCAACTTTTCGTTAACTGAAAATAGCAGTAAAGTTGTGCATCTCACAACACAATATTCACTTCAAAAACAAAGCTCTTCTCTGGAAATGAATTATGCTGTATACCCTAATGGTGAAATTAAAGTTACAATGTCATTTATCCCCGGCGATATGGCACTTCCAGAGATGCCACGTTTTGGAATGTATGTAATAGTAAGAGATGATTTTGAAAATTTCACTTGGTTTGGAAGAGGACCGCACGAAAACTACGCAGATAGAAAAAATTCTGCAGCTTTAGGAATATACAAATCAACAGTATCAGAACAATATCATCCATATATAAGACCGCAAGAAACAGGTAATAAAACGGATGTACGCTGGGCATCATTTGTAAACAAGGCCGATAAGGGAATTTCAATTAAAGGAGAAAAAGCGTTGAATGTGAGTGCTTGGCATTTTACACAAGACGACATTGATTATGTGCCTTATGATATAAAACGTAAACATGGAGGCAGTATTGAAGAAAGAGAAATAATCTGGCTGAATATTGACCATAATCAAATGGGCGTTGGAGGAGATAATACTTGGGGAGCTCAAGTCCATCCTGAATATACTATAACGCCTAACCCGATGACATACTCATTTACAATAAGTCCGAAATAAATAAACAATAAATGAATAAATTTATATTAAAATTTTGCATTTCAATATCCATTTCTATTCTTGTTTTAGCATCTTGTAATAATAAACAAGTTGGATTAGAATACGAGAATATACTTGATATTTCATATACACCCGATACACTCCAACGATATACGCCTGGTAATTTTACTGATTTAGGTTCTTGGATGGGATTTTCAATACCTCAACAAGATAAATGGGTAAATGGATTTATTGGTCCTTTTAGTTTCTATGAATATGGATGGAAGTCAATTTCAATAGCAGAAGCATCATTTAAAGATAATCCAAATGAGGTGTTTGTTCCTGATTCCATAAATTACTATCCCGGAGGTGTATTCATAGCTGCTTCTACTGAAACAGGGAAAATTGAACAAGAACTCATCTTTGCTACTTCTTCTATTGCGTTGTTAAACATTCACAGCAAAAGTAATCAGGATATAGTTTTAAAAGGAAATTTTGCTGGTTCTGATTCTCTTGTATATTTTGAAAACCAACAAGTGGTGAGATTCGTGTCATCTGAAAATGAAAATTATTTACTAATTTTCCCTAAAGACACCCATATAGCTGTAGTTAAAGGTAATTACGAAGCTGTGCTCAAAAGTAAATCTGGCATAGATGAATATGTTGCAATTATTCAACTATTTAAAGATCAAGATGGTGCTAAAGAAGATGCTTTAATTAATACTGCACATTCTATTTTGGATAACGCCGCAAACTATTTTCAGGAAAACAAACAAAGGTGGAAAGGTTATATATCTCAAGTTCTCAGAGATGATTTAGACTACAACTACAACCGTATAGCAGTTAAGTCAATAGTCACTCTTTTAAGTAATTGGAGAAGTGCAAGAGGTGATCTGTTTCATGATGGTGTAGTTCCAAGTCATGCAGTAGGCTACTTTGTTGGTTATTGGGCATGGGATAGTTGGAAAATAGCGGTTGCACTTGCTCATTTTGAACCTGAACTTGCAAAGAATACTGTTAGATCTATGTTCGATTATCAAATGGAAGACGGTATGGTAATAGACTGTATTTATGCAGATGCATCTGAAAACAACTACAGAGATAGTAAGCCGCCTCTTGCAGCCTGGGCTGTAAATGAAATATATGAACAGACCGGAGATAAAGATTTCTTGGAAGAACTTTATCCTAAGTTATTAAGATATTTTGAATGGTGGTATGCTAAAAGGGATCATGATAATAATGGAATCTGTGAATTTGGCTCTGTAGATGGAACTGTTGAAGCTGCTGCATGGGAAAGTGGTATGGATAATGCTATTCGTTTTGATAATGCAGCAATGGTTCAAAACGGGAAAGATGCTTGGAGCCTAAATCAAGAAAGTGTTGATCTTAACTTTTATCTGGCTTACGAAGAAATTATACTTAAAAAAATCGCACAAATTCTTGGTAAAACGTTTGAGTTTAAAAACAGATCTATAGATATTGCCGAACATTTTTATGATAAAGGAGATAAATTCTTTTATGATAAAAGAATAGATGATCAATCTTTTATAAAGGTAAGAGGGAGTGAAGTATATACCCCCCTTTGGACTGGATTAGCAAGTAAAGAACAGTTTGATGCAATATTACCTACTTTAATAAATGAAAATATGTTTTCTACATATATTCCTTTTCCAACAGCAAGCGCTGATGAGGAAAAATTCTCAGCAAGAGGTTACTGGAGAGGTCCTATTTGGATTGATCAAACTTACTTTGCAATAAGTGGACTAAGAAAATATGGAGAAAATGAATTAGCTGATACTTATACAAAACAAGTCTTCGAACGAATCGAAGGATTACAAAATGGAGCTCCGATTCACGAAAATTATGACCCCCATACAGGTGTTAGATTAAAAGCACCACATTTTAGCTGGAGTGCTGCTCATCTTTTATTGCTATACAAGGAATTTAAGACTGAACTAAAAAAATAAAAAAAGATTTGTACTTTTATTATTTCTGCAGGATATTCGTATTTTATAATACCTATCCTGCAGACTTTTTTCAATACAATACTATTTAGGGTCTGCTGAAATATTCCGCCTTTATAGTATGGTCTTTTATAAGATAACGTATAGATTATTATTTATTTCGAACCTATGATGGTTTAACTTTGGATAAGAAAGCATTTGTTGAAAGCAGGGTATAGCCGATAAATAGGGCTGCTTATTTTACGAATTCTTCAATCTACTTCTCTTTCCTCAATTCCTCCAACGCTCTTTTTACTGTTTCGTCGGTTGTATTTAGAAGAGGGAAGAAATTGTTTTCACCCAGAATGTTACGGACAACATACGATTTTATCTGGTTTTGAATCAGATTTTTAGAAATGTTGATTTCTCGTTGATTAGCTGGTACACCCTTTTCAGAGGCAAAAGCAATAAATTCGTTCAAGAGATTCTGCGAACTCAGGTATTTGTCCATTTCCTGCCAGGTTTTGTACTGTTTCAGCTTGTTGCGGTTGCGGTCGGTGTATTGGAAAGCATATTGATACGTGTAGCCGTAATTTACGACTTTGGTAAGATACGGTGAATACTGAGATGTGTCGCGCGGAACAAAAATATCGGGCATAATTCCGCCTCCTCCGTGTACAATTCGGCCTTTGGCAGTTTTGAAGGTCAGTGTATCGGTCATGTGAATGCTGTCTTTGCTGTCGAATTCGCCATGCTCAATCCGTCTGATCAGATCCATTTCGTAATCTTGTCCTTTTCCAATTTCATATGGTTTCTGAATACTGCGACCGGACGGTGTGTAGTAGCGCGCCACAGTAAGTCTGACGGCTGAGCCGTCAGAGAATGGAATCTGTGTTTGCACCAATCCCTTTCCAAACGAACGACGTCCGATGATCATTCCGCGGTCGTTATCCTGAATAGCTCCGGCAAAAATCTCGCTGGCAGATGCACTGAATTCGTCAATCAGTACCACAAGTGGATTGTTGATGCTGGTGCCTGAACCATTTGCTTTGGCTTCTGCACGCGGATAAGCTTTACCTTCGGAGTAAACAATCATTTGGCCTTTCGGCAAAAATTCATTGATCATCTGAATGGCAACATCCATCAGTCCGCCGCTGTTTTCACGCAGGTCTATGATGTATTTTCGGGCCCCTTTTGCACGAAGTTCTGCTATAGCGTGAAGGAATTCGTTGTAGGTATTTTGTCCAAAATTATTATTTAATCCAATAAATCCGATGCCGGGTTCAATGATGTAAGCCACAGTAACTGAATTGATAGGAATTTCACCACGAGCCACAATGTATGAAAGCATTTCTTTGGTTCCCTGACGTTTTATCCCAAGCTTTACTTCGGTGCCTTTTGGACCACGAAGTTTGCGCATTACTTTTTCATTGCTTATGACACCTTGTCCTACAAAAGCCGTATCATTCACTTCAACCAAACGATCGCCAGCCATTAAACCAACTTTTTCTGAAGGACCTCCGCTGATTACTGAAACGATCATAACAGTGTCATTTTGAATATTAAACTGTACACCGATACCGCTGAAACTGCCTTCCAGTTCACTGTTGACAGCTTCGAGATCTTTTGCCGGAATATAAACAGAGTGGGGGTCTAGTTTTGCTACGATTTCTGCCATCACTTCATCCGTAAGGCTGTCAATCGGTACTTCGTCAACATACTGCCCATCAATCAATGAAAGCAATTCACCTACTTTCCCTGAAGAACCCCGCAATGAAAACAGTCCGGACAAATCTCTGATTCTCTGACCTTGATTTGCTTTTTTTGCAAGTAAATTTCCCAATAATAATCCAGCTATGGCGGATGCAACGATAATTACAATTATCCAAATATTCTTTTTTGTCATTTTTTTCTTTTCTGTATTGATTTTTCAATAAACAAATTCCAAATTTCATTAGTAAATCAAAAAATCGTCTATGTATTTATGATTCTATAAATATATTTATTCTAAATTTTCTAAAAAATCCACTTGAATCCCTGCTCTTTCAAGTAATTCCACACCGTCCATGATGCGGTAAGTTTCGCCGTAAACCACACGTTTGATACCAGCCTGGATAATCAGTTTGGAGCATTCCATACATGGCGAAGCAGTTACGTAAAGCGTTGCGCCGTCACTGCTGTTGTGCGAACGGGCGATTTTGGTTATAGCATTCGCTTCGGCGTGAAGCACGTAAGGTTTCGATACGTTGTTTTCGTCTTCGCAATTGTTCTCAAATCCGGAAGGTGTGCCGTTGTATCCGTCGGAGATAATCATCTTGTTTTTTACCAGCAGAGCGCCTACTTTACGGCGTTGGCAGTATGAATTTTCAGCCCAGATGCGGGCCATGCGCATGTAACGTTTGTCGAGGAGAAGTTGTTTGTTGTTCACCTTATTGGTTGAATGGTTGATTAGTTAATTGGTTTATTTGTTGTTACCCGCCGCTCCCTGTTAGTGCAGTAGTTCACCGGCAAATTCCACCAGATTCACTCCTGAAAAATTACCAGAAGTCATCAATAAAAGCACCGAATCTTTGTAGTCAAATTCCCGCAGTTTGGCCTGGAGTTTTTCCGAATCGGTGAATACGGTCACGTTTTCGCCTCCAAAAGCTTCTTTTACTTCTACAGGATCGAGTTCTTTCAGACGTTTGTGGTGAATAACCTCCGGATTATAATAAACGAAAGCAATATCTGCATCAGTCATTGAACCGGCGTATTGTGGAAGAAATTCTTCTGTCAGGCTGCTGAAAGTATGAAGCTCCATGCAGGCAATTAATTTTCGGTTTGGATATTGATTACGCGCCGCTTTCACGGTAGCTTTTAGTTTTGAAGGTGAATGAGCAAAATCTTTGAAAGCCACTCTGTCAGGCATTTCCACAATTTTCTGCATTCGGTTGGAAGCACCCGGGAAATCAGCTATGGCTTCGTAAAAACGATCTTCCATGATTCCAACCTGTTTGCACGCAAGACGCGCTGCTTCCATATTCTGTAAGTTATGTTCACCGAAAATCTTTAATTCGACCATTCCTTTTCGGGTTTTCACAAAAGTTTTTCCATCACGGATTTCGTATTTCGGAGTTTTGTAAGGAAATGCAACAACGTCAATCCGGGAAGTGTGCTGGGCAATATTTTTCAGGTTTTTATCTCCTTCAAAGTAGATCAAACGTCCCTGAAGTTCCATCGATTCAACAAATAAACTGAACTGCTCCACGTAATTGTCGAAAGTTGGGAATACATTGATGTGATCCCAGGCAATGCCGGTCAAAATAGCTATATGTGCCTTATAAACATGAAATTTAGGACGTGGATCAAGTGAAGACGTGAGGTATTCGTCTCCCTCAAAAACGGCTACCCGTGCATCATCACTCAGGCTTACCATGTTTTCAAAACCTTCTATCTGAGCTCCCACCATGTAGTCTGCCTTAAAATTCACTTTCTTCATCACGTAAAGAATCATGGCAGTTGTAGTCGTTTTCCCGTGGCTTCCACCCACTACAATCCTCGTTTTGCTTCGGGTCTGTTCGAATAAGTATTCGGGAAAAGAATAAATTTTTATGCCTAATTCCTTTGCCCGAATCAGCTCCGGATTATCCGCACGGGCATGCATTCCAAGTATCACGGCATCCAGATGATGGTTTATTTTCTCCGGGAACCATCCAAATTCAGCTGGAAGCAGTCCGTTTTCTTTCAGCCTGCTGTACGAAGGTTCGAAAATTTCATCATCAGAACCGGTTACTTCGTAAGTGGTTTTTTTGTGCAGCGCAATGGCCAGGTTGTGCATGGCAGCACCTCCAATAGCAATAAAATGGACTTTGTACATGGCGTGAATTTAAGAGGCCTTTTCATGATTATTAGCATTTCACTAATTTTGAAACAGGCACTTTTTATTTAAAAAATATCTATCTTTGCAATTGATACATTATGCAAATGTAAGAAGAATTTAATTAAATAATGCAATCTGAAAGAGTGAAATTACATAAAATTGAGGCTGGATCCTTTATTGCTGATGGCGGAGCGATGTTTGGTGTGGTTCCAAAAAAAGTGTGGCAGAAGCGATATCCTTGTGACGAAGATAATTTTTGCACCCTATATATGAGGTGTTTAGTGATGAAAACCAATGACAGACTGATTTTGGTAGATACCGGAACCGGCCGTAAGCAGACCGAAAAATTGAAGTACTATCAAATGGAGGGAATAGTTGATTTTGAAGATGAATTGGTGAAACTGGGCTATTCTGCTGAGGAAGTAACCGATGTGATTCTCACGCATCTGCACTTTGACCATTGCGGGTCGAGCACCAAATTCAATGAGGATAAGTCAGCAATTGTTCCTACATTTCCAAATGCTGAATATTGGGTAGGAAAAGCTCAGTGGGAAAATTTCCTGAATCCCAACGTGCGTGAAGGCGATTCATATTTCCCTGAAAATCTGGTGCCGGTGCATGAAGCCGGTCAGCTGAGGCTGGTTGAGTGTGATC
>CAZIRA010000018.1:0-15069 GCA_964541615.1 uncultured Paludibacter sp. | reverse complement strand
GAAAATCTGGTGCCGGTGCATGAAGCCGGTCAGCTGAGGCTGGTTGAGTGTGATCAATTTATTTGTCCGGAAGTAGAAGTGAAAATTTTCAATGGTCATACCGTGGGACAGCTTGCTGTTTACGCTAATCTGGGCGAAAGAACATTAGTTTTTGCCGGAGATGTGATTCCCTTTATGGCTTCGATGCCCATTGCCTGGGTATCTGCATACGATACATTCCCCATAACTTCCATGGAAGACAAAGAGCGGATGCTGAGCGAAGCAGCGGAGAAAAAACAGATACTTTTTTTCGAACACGATGCGTACAATGAATGCTGCACGGTGACGAAAGTGAACGGAAGATATAGAGTGGGCGAGGTGTTTAATTTGGATGAGATAATATACTGAAATCAACCCATTTTGCTTGTGCAAAATAGAATAATTACGTGCTTTTATCGTTTATTAGAATATTAGTTTTCAATCCTAACTTTTAGATTTTATGAAAAAAATATTTTTTTATATCAACTTGATTCTTTTAATTTCATTATTGGCAGTTTCTTGTGAGAAAAAACAGGAAGATCTCCCAATAGTTGAAAAATCCGGAATCGATCCGGTTTCACAGTTTATTTATGACGGAATGTCTACTTATTATTTTTGGGCTGATGAAGTAACTGCCAAAAAACCAACAAAAGAAGACAAAGATCCAGAGGTTTATTTCAGTAGTTTGATTAATAAATTGGACAAAGATCACGGCTGGTCGTTTATAACTGATGATGTTGAAAGCCTGTTGTCTGATTTTTCAGGCGAACCTAAGGACTTTGGCTTTTCTGTCACTTTTGCTGCTGCCAATGAAGCAGGAACGGAGTACTTTGCAATCATACAATATGTTTTTCCGGAAACTCCCGCATCTAATGCAGGGCTGAAAAGACTTGATGTTATTGGTAAGATTAACGGACAAGTTATTACAAGTAGCAATTACATGACGCTTTATGGAAATCAGACCGCCACTTTCTCTATGTACAAAATTACCGACAGCGGTCTTGTGGCTGACCGGGAAGTTACGATGACTCCCACAGTAAATAAAACTAATCCCGTTCTATATAAGAATGTTTATGAAATAAATGGAAAGAAAATCGCATATCTTTTCTATACCGGATTTATCAGTGAATACAACAACAGTCTTTTCGCCGCTTTCGAGGAGTTTAAACTGGCCGGCGCAACAGACGTGGTGCTGGACATAAGATACAATCGAGGCGGCTCTTTGGGTGCTGCATCTTATCTGGGCTCGCTGCTTGCACCGAAAAGTGTCGTGGAAAGTAAATCTCCATTTGTTGTAATGACTTACAACAAATTTATAAACGAATATTTTGATACAAACGGAGGAAACCGCACTTATTATCTCGGAAATTTTTCGATAACAAGTGAGAGTAACCCATTGAATGCAAATCTTGATTTGAGTAAGGTTTACATCATTGCTACCGGCAGTTCTGCGTCAGCTTCCGAATTAATCACATTTTGCCTGAAGCCTTATACAGATGTAGTGCATATCGGTGGAAAAACCAGCGGGAAATATACAGCTTCATGGACATTGCATCCCTATAATGATTATGGTGGAGGAGTAGTGAATATATATGAAGAAAAAAAACTCTCCTCGACCGATATAAAAAAGCTCAAAAACTGGGCAATGCAGCCGATTGTAGGCATGTATGCGAACCATAAAGGTGAAAATTTTTCCAATCCTGGTTATTTGCAGCCGAATTATGAATTAAAAGAGGGTGGTGGTTATGTCAATAACTGGAAGCCAATTGGTGATTTGACTGATACATTTTTAGGGCAAGCTATTTATCTGATTACCGGTGATGAAACTTACAAACCAAAGGCACAGAATGTTTTACCAATGGGGAAAATAAAAGTTGATGAGAAAATTGATCAGTACATGAATAGAAGTCTGATAGATGTAAGCAATCAAACATTAATAATTGACGACTTAAAACTTACTCCAAAAGATTTTGAAGAAATAAAATTGCTGAAAGAAAAGATGTAATAAAAAAGAGGCGTAAGCCTCTTTTTTATTTTATTTCAGCCACAGCGGATACTCTTTTATTTTATCCCTTTCAATAGCATCATATTTGATGAATTGATCCCGGGTGAGTATGTTTTGCAAGTTTTTATCTCGTTTGATACTTAGTTTTTCAACTTTTTTCCCGGCATTGCAGCATCTGCAGTTTTCTGCTTTTTGAACTTTTAATAAATAATCGAGTTCAAGATCTTTCAATTGAGTTGCCTGCGCATCAGTAAATTTTATCAATTCCTGCATCTTTTCTACCTTCCGGATGACATGATTGCTTAAAATGTTATAAACGATTGTTGATTTTTCAGATTTTCCCATCGCAAAACAGAAAAAAAACAATGCGGATAATAATAGTGTACGTTTCATATCTTTTTTTTAAGGTGATTTAATCAAATTCTCTGCCAAATATATGAAATAATAAGCAATCTCCCAATAAAACCTACTTCATCAGTTCTCTCGCATTCATCAGCGCCGCCTCGGTAACTTCCTTGCTGCTGAGCATTTGTGCAATTTCCATGACACGTTCGTCAGCGTCCAATCGCTTGATGAACGTTTGTGTTTCTGCAGATGAACTGTCTTTGAAGACTTTGAAATGATCGGTTCCTTTTGCAGCGATTTGTGGAAGGTGAGTGATGGCGATTACCTGTGAATTTGCGCTCATTCCTTTCATTATTTCGCCCATTCTGCCGGCAATGTCGCCTGAAACTCCGGTGTCAATTTCATCGAAAATAATCGTTGGAAGATCGGATTTGGCTACAAGCATAGACTTGATAGCCAGCATTAAACGCGAAATTTCACCTCCGGAAGCTATTTCAGCCACAGGTTGTACAGAACGGTTTTTGTTGGCTGAGAAAAGAAACCTCACCAGGTCACGTCCGGTTGGTGTAAATTCGCCTGAATCTGAAATATTTACTTTGAATTGGATATCCTGCATACCGAGGTGGAGCAGTTTTTCTATCAATTGTTTTTCGATAAATGGCGTAGACTTTTTCCGGGAATTGGTGAGTTTCTCAGCTTCTTTTCTAAGCAGGTCAGCACATGTCTTCACTGCTTTTTCAGCCTCCTCAAGTTCGTCGTCTATGTTTGTGATTCGGTTTATTTGATTACGGAAACTTTCTCTCAATTCCATCAATTCTTCCACCGAATCAACTTTGAATCGCTTTTGAAGGGCAATGATTGTACTCAGACGGTTGTCAACGTATTCCAGTCTTTCCGGATCAAAATCGATTCGTTGCTGTGTGGAAGAAATGGAGTCTGAAATATCTTTCAGTTCGATGAGGGCTTCATCAAGCCGCAATTCCCAATCTTCGCTTTCAGGCAGGTAATTTTTTATTCTTCTAAGTGCATTTCTGGACTCACGCAAGGCAGAAAGCACGTTGTTTTCGTCCGATTCCAGTTTTGAATCTGCCAGTTGAAGTTCGGTTTTTATCTCCTCCACATGGCTCAATGTCTCCAGTTCAGTTTCCAATTCAGTCTGCTCATTTTCAATGAGTTTCGCTTCATCCAGCTGATTCAGTTGAAACTGCATATAATCAAGGTCGGCGCTTTGCTTCTCGGCCTCTTTTTTCAATTTCTGTAGCTGCGATTTGGCAGAATTCCAGGCTTCATAAGCCTCCTGATACATTGCTGTCTCCTGTGAATTTCCTGCGATTGTATCTACCAATCGTAGTTGGTAATCTTCTGTAGCAAGGAGCAGATTTTCGTGCTGGGAATGAATATCGATTAGTTTACCGCTTAGCTCTTTTAATAGCGTCAGCTGAGCCGGAGTGTCGTTGATGAAAGCGCGTGATTTACCATTACTCAGCACTTCCCGGCGGATAAATGTAGTGTCGCTGTAGTCCAGCTCATTTTCCTCGAAAAAGGAGTGTAAATTGTGATTTTTCACATCAAACCCAATTTCCACCACTGTTTTCAATTCGCCTTCTTTGATAATGCGTCCATCGGCACGCTGTCCCATTACCAGCGAAAGTGCACCTATAATGATTGATTTCCCTGCACCGGTTTCGCCTGTAAGTACAGTCATTCCTTCCTTGAAATCAATGGAAAGTTCGGTGATAAGTGCGTAATTGGAAATGTGTAAAGATTTAAGCATGTGCGGGTTATGTGGATCTGAGTTATTGGCTTTTAGTCAGTCTTTTTTTTGAAAACTATTTCCTCATTATCTGTTCGTATCGGGTTGTTTGAGCAGGATTTACTGTTGTAAGCACATCCAAAACCATTTTTTTCTCATCTTCAGTCCCTTTTTTGAACACGTTGACCAATTCATCCGTTTTGGCATCTAAAAACGAACTGATAATAACGGTTGCAGGGCGTGCGCGGTACACATCACGCAAAACGGGAATACCGGATGCTATTTTAGCTCTTCCGTTAGTGCTGTTGATGGACATTTCGTCAAGTCCGAGTCTGTGGTATTCGTAAAAAAAATTCCGGTATTTCTTGAATGCCTCGTCCATGATATTGCTGATGAGGTCGTAGCGGTTTTTTTCTTTGTCGAAGGCTTTCCAACCCGACCAATCTGAACTTTGAGCTTGCGAAACAATATTTTCAGCTGCCTGGAAATAGGGCGATCCTCCAAGCCTGGAGAAAGAATCCATGTCATACCCAATTATCACATAGGCATAAAATGCCAGTACAGCAGTCAAATTGGAATTTAGATTACTGCTGTTAAATTCAAGCGGTTCGAATTCTCTGTAGTCAAATTTCAGCTGTAAATCGCGGTAGTTGAGTAAAGTGGTGGTGTAGGACGAATTGAAAACCGGACGCCTGCTCTGAACCACCATTTCAGCATTGTATGAGTCGCCATCTACTGAGTTGATGATAATGTTGATGTTGCATTCAATCCGCTCGTTTTCTTCGTAATTCTGATCGGTCCAGCGTCTGTTGTTGAGAAATTCTGACGCCGATTTTTGCAAAGTAGCAAAAACTGATTTGTTTGATCCCTGAATTTTGTCCGAATTGATTTGCACGTTGCAGTTCAGCTCCTGAGCGTTTGCCCAGCTGAATAAAAAACTTACTGCTATAAGGAAAAGTTTGAATTTCATATTTTTAATCCATGAAAACTATTTCTTTATAAAACGGACAATTCGGCTGTTTCGTATCAAAACATTGAATACAAAATTACTAAATTCGTTGAATACTTTGCCCTTTTTTAAAATAAAGTTTCTTGTCTCCGCATGGAAGCAGAAACAAGAAATACTTAAACCTCATCGATTGAATGAGTTATTTTTTCAGTTTGTCTTTTACCGGATTACGGTAGAAAATTTTATCTTCGATAAATTCCTGAGTCGCTATCAGGGTTGCTTTTGGCATTTTTTCGTAAAAACGGGAGATTTCAATCTGCTCGCGGTTTTCGAAAACTTCTTCAATTCCGTCAGAATACGATGCGAAATCCTGGAGTTTTTTGTCCAGTTCATATTTCAGCTCCGCATCAATCTGGTTGGCACGTTTTCCGATAATTGAAACAGTTTCATACACGTTGTTCACATTTTCACTCATTACGTTCAGGTCGCGGGTAATGGTAGTGGTCGGTGCATTTAATTTTTTGTAATCCATATCTAATAAAAGTTGTTAGTCAGTTTTAGGTAAAAATTTTGAAGAATCTTTGAAAATCTGCTCGGCTTCCTTCACAAATTTTCCTTGCGGAAATTCGTTCAAATAAGTATAGTATTCATCCACAGTGGATTGATAACGCTCAATTTTCAACGACTCTTCGCTGTAAAGCGCCTGCTGGTATTTCGATTTCAAAATCAAAATCATCAAGTCTTCGCGGTGTTTTGTTGAAGGAAATTTTTTCAGCGCATTTTCTGCAGTCACCACGGCAGATTGATAATTATTTCCCATGTAGATTCCCAGATTGTAATATAAATCTGAGTTGATCAATTCTTTTTCAGCAAGTTTATCGTTCATTTCATCCAACAATTTGGATGCTTCTTTTGCCCGATCAGTGTCTGGATAAAGATTGATAAAATCCTGAAAACCAGCTATTGCCTGATGCGTATTTGTCTGATCAAGCCTTACATCGGGCGAATCTTTATAGTAACAATAGGCGATCATGAATTTCGCTTCCTGAATGAATCGTCCTCGCGGAAATGATTTTACGTACGTTTTGTAATATTCGCTGGCCGAAAAATAATCTTTCTTTTCGATATGAGCTTTTGCCAGGTAATTGATAATCAGCTCTGATCGATCTGTATTGCGATAATAAGTCGAAATATCGTTGAAAAGCGTGATGGCTCTATCGTATTTTTTAATGCTGAAATATTCCACCGCCTTATCATATTTCAACTCAGGATCAGTCGATTTCAGTAGATTTTGGTATTCGCTGCACGATGTCAAAGCGAATAATATAATCAATGTATGTACCAGGTACTTTTTCATTTTTATTTTTAGCCTGCAAAGTTAGGCATTTTAAGCCGATTTCAAAAAATATTTATTTTTTTTATGAATAAAAGTTTGACAACAATGAGTTTTCAAGTTTCACGCTTGTCTTCTGTCAGCATCACTCTCCGTTGTTTTCTGCGAGATACCTCTCAAATCCGTTGGAGTGGGCTGTTTTGTTGTTGCCGTTTTCATCCGAATAGATCAAAAAACACTCCATATCATCGAATTGATTGCATATTTCAAGGCTTTTTTCTACTCCGAGAACCATAAATGCCGTGGCGTAAGCATCTGCCTGCATGCAGTTAGAAGCTATCACTGTGACGCTGAGCAGGTTGTGCTCAACTGGAAATCCTGTTTTAGGATTGATAGTGTGAGCATATTTCTTGCCGTCTTTTATGTAAAACTGCCTGTAATTGCCTGAGGTAGCCAGTCCAACGTCAGTGATTGCGAGAATAGTCTGCAGTTCAGCATCTTCATTAGCAGGATCATCAACAGGCTTATCAATTCCGATATGCCATTTTTCACCTTTTGGATTTAGTCCTTTGCAGGCAATCTCACCGCCAATCTCCACCATATAGTTTTCACAACCGTTCTGTTCCAGCAGTTTTGCTATCACGTCACTGGCTTGACCTTTTGCTATAGCACTGGCATCAAGCATGATGCGTGGGTCGTTTTTAATTAATCGGTTGTTTTCAAGTCTGATTTTATTGTAGCCGATCAAAGGCATGATTGAATCGATATTGGGACTGGTAGAGTGATCGTGATTACCAAAACCAAATCCCCAGGCATTCACCAAAGGTGCCACAGTAATGTCGAATGCTCCTTCAGATTTTTCGGAAACCTGATAAGCCATTAGGTACATGGTATTGAAAAATTCATCGGTTACAACCGCCGAATCGTTGGTATTTATCCGGCTGATGATGGAATTCGGATTATAAGTGGATAAGGAGTTATCAAATTCCTGAAATTTCGCTTCAATTTGAGGATGAAGGTCAATTTTTTTCGGATTCAAATAGGTGATGGAGTAGTAGGTTCCGAAAATTTGGCCCCGATTAAACGAATACTCTTCATTTTTCTTGCCGCATTGTGTAAAAAGCAATACTAAAATTGGTAGAAAGATGATTGAAAAATGCCTTTTTTGCATAAAAATGAATTGAAATATTTTTTTAAAAACTCAAAACTCAAAATTATCCGTTCATCTCACCTGTGTTGGTTTTCCAAATCAGGACTTTATCAATCCGGTTGCCGTCCATGTCCACAATTTCGATGATATAATCCAGATAGTTGATTTTGTCACCTACTTTTGGAATCTCATTTATCTGGTCAATTACAAATCCGGCTACCGTAGAGTAATCAATCAACTCAAAATCAATGTCGAAATCGTCTATGATACTTGACATCACCTCAATAGGTGCATCACCATTGATCAAAACCGATTTATCATCACGGACAAAATAATCAGGCTCTACCACTTCACCTTCGTCAGGCAGTAGCCCAACCAGATTTTCCATTATGTCATGGAAAGTAATGATTCCTTCAAAATCGCCGTATTCGTCCACTACCACGCAGATGTGAGTACGGTGGTGTTTCATCTGCTCGAGGACTTTGGGAGCCGATGTGTTTTCATGAATCACAACAGGCTGAACAACAAGACTTTTTACGAGAAAATCATTTCCTGAAATTAACGCTTTGTAATAGTCTTTCACTAAAAGTACACCCACCAAATTATCCAAGGATCCGTTACAGCAGATGATTTTATTGTGCTGATATCCTTCGATCTCTTTCCTGATTTCCTCTTCCGTTTCTTCAAGGTCAATCCACTCAACCTCAATGCGGTGCGTCATCAGATGGATGGCTCTTTTATCCGAAAAATTAAAAACCTTTTCGTGGATATTTGTTTGATCTTTTTCAATCACACCGTCTAACGACGCCGTTTTTATCATCTGGCGAAGCTCAGTTTCGGTCATGGAATCGGCTGTTTTTTTGATTCCCAGCAGATTGGTGATAAATGTGGTAGAAACTGCAAGAAGTTTTACAAAAGGGAAGAAAATCTTGCTGAAAATATTGATCAAAGGAGCCACTTTCACGGCTACTTTTTCAGGATTGTTGAGGGCAATTGTTTTCGGTACCAGCTCGCCGATTACGATGGTGACATAGGTGGTCAAAAACATTATCAATGAAATGGAAATACCGTGAGAATAGGGGCGGAGCGCATCAATTTTATCAAAAAACGGAGTGACATAACCAGCAAGACTGATACCACTGTAAGCACCGGTAATAAGTCCTACCAAGGTAATCCCGACTTGTACGGAAGAAAGGAAATTTTCAGAATCGTCACGAAGTTTCAGTGCTGTAACCGCACCTTTACTTCCTGTCAGTCTGGCCTGATTTAAGCGGGTCTCCTTACTCGAAATTACGGCAATTTCAGAAAGCGAGAAAAAACCATTGATTAGAATTAAAAGCAGTATGATCAATAATTCCATATATTAATTTTATGTGTGGAGCAGGATTACCTGTGCAAATTTTGTGTTTGAAGTTAGTTCACGTCGAAAGTCAATCTCCTTCCTCTGACAGATTCGTCGAATTTGCCGTTGTCGTAAGCCAGTTTTCCGTTTACAAAAGTTTTTTCAACTCTCGCATCAAAGATTTCGCCTTCAAACGGGGACCAGCCGCATTTATTGTGGATATCTTTCTTTATTACCTGTTTGGGATTCGATGGGTTTACTAACACCAGATCCGCAAAATAGCCCTGACGAATATATCCTCTTTTTTCTACCCGGAAGAGATCGGCGGGAGTATGACACATTTTTTCTACCACTTTTTCTATGGTGAAATTTCCTTTTTTAGCCAGCTGAATCATCGATACAAGAGAAAACTGTACCAATGGTCCGCCGGAAGCTGCTTCCAGACAGTTGCCATTTTTCTCTTCCAATGTGTGCGGAGCATGGTCAGTCGCCACCACATCAATCAGATTGCTGTTTACGGCATCAATCAGCGCTTTTCGGTCGCTCTCGTCTTTAATGGCAGGATTCCATTTAATCTTGTTGCCGTATTTGGCGTAGTCATCTTTTGAAAACCAAAGGTGGTGCACGCAGACTTCAGCTGTGATTTTTTTCTCCCTCAATGGAATAGTATTGTCAAAAAGCGAAAGCTCTTTTGCTGTTGAGATATGGAGAATGTGAAGCCTCGTATTGTGACTTCGAGCTAACTCAACCGCAAGTGAGGAAGATTTGAAGCATGCTTCTTCGGAGCGGATCATCGGATGGAATTCTATCCCTAAGTTGTCTCCGTAAATGTTATGAAAATGAATCTTATTGGATTGAACAGTCTGCTCGTCTTCACAATGAACGGCAATCAAAGCCGGCACTTCATCAAAAATCCTGCTAAGCGCGTTGATGTCGTTGACCAGCATATTTCCGGTGGAAGATCCCATGAAAACCTTCACGCCGCACACATTTGCCGGATCAATTTTCACCAATTCATTGATATTTGTATTTGTGGCGCCGAGGTAGAATGAGAAATTGGCAAAAGATTTTGATGAAGCGAGCGAAAATTTTTCCTCCAGCAGTTCAATAGTCGTGGTTTGCGGATTGGTATTTGGCATTTCCATGTATGAAGTGATGCCGCCTGCCACAGCTGCTTTACTCTCTGAATAGATGTCGCCCTTGTGCGTCAGTCCTGGTTCCCGGAAATGAACCTGATCGTCGATTACTCCCGGCATCAGCCAAAGCCCTTCTGCATCAATGATTTCAGTTGAGTTGTCAATTACAATATCTTCTCCTGCCTCAAAAACTTTTTCAATCAAATCATTGTGTATGAGAACAGAACCTTTGAAAATCCGTCCTTCATTGACAATGTCTGCGTTTTTAATTAATTTTCTCATAACTTGGAGTTGGTTTACGTAAATTTTTCCAAAAAAATATCTGGATTAATATTTCTAAAACAATCCGGCAGGAAGATTAGTTCTTTTTTTGAGATCAAACGCTTTTCTTTTGTGGAAATTTCCTGGTCAGGCTCTCTAATTTCAATTTTATCACGCCCATAAACGCTTCTCCAAAGATTCCTCCGCTCATTTTAGAAGTGCCTAATCTTCTGTTAATAAAAATAATAGGAACCTCTTTTACTGTAAATCCACACATATAAGCTGTAAATTTCATCTCTATTTGGAAGGCATAGCCTTTGAAGCGGATTTTGTCCAGTTCAATTGTTTCAAGGACTTCTCTTCGATAACATTTGAAGCCTGCTGTGGTGTCATGAATCTTCAATCCGGTGATTAGTTTCACATATTTGGATGCAAAATATGACATCAACACTCGTCCCATCGGCCAATTCACTACATTCACTCCGGAAACATAACGAGATCCAACTGCAAGGTCTGCTCCTTCGTCTGTACACGCATGAAGCAGGCGGGGAAGGTCATCCGGATTGTGTGAAAAATCAGCATCCATTTCGAAAATATACTCGTATTCACGTTCCAAAGCCCATTTGAAACCGGCTATATAGGCAGTTCCCAGTCCCAATTTTCCTTTACGTTCGTGGATAAAAAGTCGGGTAGTGAATTCAGCCATCAATTTTTTAACGATTAAAGCTGTTCCATCCGGCGAACCATCGTCAATAACCAAAACGTGAAATTCACCTTCCAGATTGAATACGGTACGAATGATGTTTTCAATGTTTTCTTTTTCGTTGTAGGTCGGGATAAGAACTAATTTTAACGGCATATTTTTCAAAATAAAAACTGTTAATATGATGATAATGTATTAATTAGTCAAGAATGTACATAGCTGACGGTGATATCCTCTCAAGCGGAATAATTTCCATATTGTTTTCAAAATCAATCTTTTGACCTCGAAGATGCTCAACGATAGTTGTATAAGCCAGTTCCGGTATGTTGTTTTCTTTACTCAAATGGCAGAGAAAAACGTATTTCCATTTTTCGGTATAATAATCGGCCAGAAACTCCGCTGTCTGCATGTTGCACAGGTGTCCGGTGTCAGATTTTATCCTTTGTTGGAGCATATAGGGATATGGTCCGTTGGTCAACATCTGCTCATCATAATTTGACTCAAGCACCAAGTAGTCAGAATTTACCAAATGTCCTGCCACCACTTCGCTCACATGTCCGAGGTCAGTTGCGAAAGTGAAAGTTTTTCCCCGATATTCCACCGAATATCCTACACTGTCTGATGCATCGTGCGAAACAGGAAACGCCTGTACGGCAAATTCCCCAACTATAATTTTTTGATTTACGTCGATAAACCGCTGCGATGAAGATAGTTTCTGCGTCACGCAGTAGCTTCTGTTAATCCCTTCGTGCACCGCACGTGTAGTGTAAACCGGTACATGAAATTTCTCACCGATCGCACCAACAGCTTTAATGTGGTCCACATGATCGTGAGTGACAAAAACTCCCCAAATATGGTGAAAATCAAGCCCCATTGTTCTCAGAAATTTCCGAATGGTTCTAACTCCAACACCCGCATCAATCAGAATTCCGTATGACGCGTTTCCAATAAAATAACAATTACCGCTGCTGCCACTCGCCAAACTTCTAAAACGCAATCTATCCATTAGTTAAATTCTATAAAACTACAAAATTAACATAAATAATCTGATTACAGGTTAGAAAAAGTAAGAATTTACGTTAAAAATACTTGCCATGACTTTTTTGAAAACGATGTTTTTATTGTGTCAAATAACTTTGAAAAGGTACATACCTCATACTTTTTACATTAAAAAACCGACTCTCTTTCTTTTTACTGAAAAAAAATATTATTTTAGTGCCCTGAAATCAATAGAATCATTCAACTTGTAACTAAAGAAATATGCTCGTAATTGGAATTGCCGGAGGAACCGGATCAGGAAAGACAACCGTAGTGAGGAAAATTTTAGAACAGCTGCCTTCGGGCGGAGTTACCATTATTCCTCAAGATGCTTACTATTGGGACAGCAGCCATCTTCCGCTGGAAGAGCGGCTTGAAATCAATTTTGACCATCCCGATTCCATCGAGTGGGAACTGCTGATTAAGCATATTCTTGACCTGAAGCAGAAAAAACCGATAGAACAACCCATCTATTCCTACATTACGTGCACCAGAGCAGAAGAAACTGTAACTATTCTGCCTCACGACGTGATTATCATTGAAGGAATTTTGATTCTTGGAAATCCGAAGCTCCGTAAATTGATGGACTTGAAAGTGTTTGTAGATGCTGACTCTGACGATAGGCTGATACGTGTTATCAACCGCGACATCGTAGAGCGCGGCAGGTCTGTGAATAAAGTTATGGAACGCTATTTGCTGACTCTGAAGCCGATGCATGAGCAATTTATTGAACCGACCAAGCGTTTTGCAGATTTAATTATCCCGCAAGGAGGAAATAACCACATCGCTATCGACATTTTGACGAAATACATTGAGAATAATTTGAAGGTTTGATATCGAATGTTTGATGTCTGGTGTTGGATGAATGTTAGTGTTTAACGTAAAAAATTAATACAATGAGCCAACTTAACAAAATACTTTTTATTGACATTGAAACAGTACCTCAGACGGGTAAATTAGAAGAATTGCCGGAAGAGATGCAGAAACTTTGGGTGATAAAATACGATCTTCTCCGAAGGAAAATGACAGAAAAGTATCCGGATGAAATGACTCCGGCTCAAGGATTCGAGTCAAGCGCCGGCATTTATGCTGAATTTGGGAAAATTATATGCATTTCTGTTGGCTTCATTTCAGAATCAACTACATCAGCTTCATTTCGGATAAAATCGATTGCCGGGAAAGATGAAAAACTGCTTCTTGATGAATTTTCAGCGTTGGTAGAACGTTTTTTTACCTCTTCAGAACATAATTTCTGCGGTCATAATATCAAAGAATTTGATATACCCTACATTTGCAGAAGAATGATTATTAACGGACTTCAGCTCCCGAAAGCACTTCAGATAAATGCAAAAAAGCCGTGGGAAGTGAACATCATGGACACGTTGGATTTTTGGAAGTTTGGAGATTTCAAAAACTACACTTCACTGAAATTACTGACGGCTGTATTGGGAATTCCAACTCCTAAAGATGACATTGATGGAAGTCAGGTGGCAGAAGTTTACTACAAGAATGACGATCTGCCTCGAATCATAACTTACTGTCAGAAAGATGTACTGGCAACTGCTCAGGTTTGGCTCAAAATGAACGGCCATCCGCTAATCAATTCCGATAAAGTCAACTATGTCTGAAGCAGTGTATGGGTAAAATTGTATGGATAGTTTCACTTACTTTGTTGGTCTTCTTAACCTCTTGCAGCCTTGAAGCAACAAATTTCCCTCACACAAAAAGTGATACGATTCCATCATTTATTTCCTCTTATTTTCCAAAAGATACATTGCGTGCAGTGACACAATACGGTGCAACGTCCTATTTCATCTATCAGGATACGCCGATGGGTTACGATTATGAGCTGGCAGAATCGCTGGCAAAATATTTCGGGCTGGTGCTGCAGGTGAAAATAGCCAAAAGTGATCGTGAGATTGCAGATATTCTTCGAAGCGGCGAAGCGGATATTGCTATTTACAACACCGCCAAAACCAAAGAATTGAAGCAGGATTTCAATTTTGTATTTCAGCAGGAAGAAACATATCCTGTTCTTGTGCAGCTGGTCAACAGAGATGCAATTTCTGACCTGACTGAATTGGCCGGAAAAGAAGTTTGGGTCATTGATGGAAGTCCCCTGCACAAAAGATTGAAAGCACTGAATGATGAAATTGGTGGCGAAATTCAAATTAAAATTGCAGCCGATTCGCTGACAGTGGACGAATTGATGATGATGGTTGCACATAAAGAAATTTCATACACTGTGGCGTACCGGCGGAATGCATTGCTTCAGAAAATATTTTTCTACCATCTCGACAGCAGGATCCCAATCGGAATCACGCAACAAAACGGTTGGCTGGTTCGTAAAACCAACACTGCACTACTCGACAGTGTGAACAAATGGCTGAATGACGCCACCACAAAACAACTTGAAAAACGGTTAAATCCCATTTACTGGGAGAAAAATCCTTATTTTGCTTTCAAGAAAGTTCATATTCCCAAAGGTGCGATTTCGCCATTTGATGATTTGTTCAAAGAAGCCGCGAGAAGAATCGATTGGGACTGGAAACTGCTTGCTGCCGTTGCATACGCTGAATCCGGATTCGACAGCACCGTTGTTTCGTGGGCAGGTGCGCGCGGAGTGATGCAGCTGATGCCGGGTACGGCGCTCAGTTTCGGTGTGGATGCTTTTGATATTGTAAATCCGGAGAAAAGTATCTTTGCAGGAGCTGAGTACATCAAAAGCTTAAACATGATTTATCGGAAAATTGAAGATACAGAAGAACGGACAAAATTTATTCTTGCAAGCTATAATTCTGGACCAGCGCATATCATCGATGCGATGGCGTTAGCTGAAAAATACGGTAAAGACAAGTACATTTGGTTTGACAACGTGGAGTTCTACCTCGAGAAACTAGACGAACCGGAGTTTTATAACGATTCTGTTGTCAAATATGGTTCTTTTCGGGGAACAGAAACGCTGAGGTATGTGCCATTTGTGCTTGAGACATATAGCAGGTATTTGTCGAGGCAATAACAGAATCAGATTTCTCC
>CAZIRA010000017.1:7154-33092 GCA_964541615.1 uncultured Paludibacter sp. | reverse complement strand
TTGCGGTGTAATTTTGGATGCCTGCATTGCGGTAGCGACTGCACCAAAGAGGCCGAAGTTCCTGATATGGCCATGCAGGATTTTCTGAATGTGCTTGACAATATTGCACCGCACGTGGATACAAAAAAGACGATGATAGTGCTCACCGGCGGAGAACCGACCGTGCGCAAAGACCTGGAAATATGCGGAAGAGAAATTTACAAGCGGAAATTTCCCTGGGGAATGGTTACTAACGGTTACGGACTCACGGCCGAACGATTGAATTCCCTTTTAGATGCCGGACTTCGATCGATAACAGTCAGTCTTGACGGACACAATGCTGAAATCCACGATTGGTTTCGCGGCAAAAACGGCTCGTTTTCGAGGGCTGTTGATGCCATTTCGAATGTAGCAAAAACACCGGATTTGGTGTACGATGTGGTAACGTGCGTCAACAAAAAGACTATATATAATCTCGATAAAATCAAGGATTTACTCCTTTCGTTGGGTGTGACTCACTGGCGCCTGTTTACCATTTTTCCTAAAGGAAGAGCTAAAGATAATCCGCTTCTGAAGCTTTCTTCCGATGAGTTTCTACATTTAATGGAATTTATAAAAACTACCCGGCAAGAAGGGAAAATCCATGTTTCTTACGGTTGTGAAGGTTATTTGGCCGACTACGAAATGGAAGTGCGAGATGCTCCCTATTTCTGCCAGGCCGGAGTGCACATCGGATCTGTACTTGCCAATGGAGATATCAGCGCCTGCCCAAGCCTGCGCGGTGATTATATTCAGGGAAATATTTACAAAGATGATTTTTGGACCGTTTGGAATACTCGCTACCAGATTATGCGTGATCGTAGTTGGACCAAAACAAGCAAATGTGCCACCTGCAAATCCTACAAATACTGCCAGGGTAATGGGCTTCATCTTCGGGATGAAAAAACAGGCGACCTTCTTCACTGCCATTTAGAAATGATGGGAATATTGCATTAGCAGGATAGTTTATAGTAAAATATAGCAAATTCATTTCGGGTGAACAGGCATTTTTGTCTGTTTTCTTTCAATTTTTTCTCTTCCCCTCTTTTTCCGTATCTTTGCGCCTCACAAAAAAAAAGATAAAAATGCACTTTGACAGCCTTATTTTCGATATGGACGGTACCCTTTGGGATAACGTGAATTCCTATGTAAATGCTTGGAATACAGCTTTGAAAAGGACAGGATTTGATGTACAGGTAAGTCGTGGCGACTTGCTTGGATTGATGGGGAAGGAGATAAACAAGATGATGGATGCTATTGTCCCAGGTACTTCCGAAGAGCGGAAAACCGAGCTTATGTACGATGTTTTTGATGCCTATCACGAGCTGGCTGAGACAGGTCAAATCTTCCCGACAATTTATCCGGATGTGCTGGAAGGACTGGAAGAGCTCGCAAAAAAATACAAAATTCTACTGCTCAGCAATTGTGAGGAAGGCGGTTTGGTGAAATTTATGAAATATACGGCAACCACCCATTTAATCACCGGTTACATGGAATACGGCCAGAATTTTCGTCCGAAAAGTTTCAATTTACAGCTATTAATCGACCGCAACAACCTCCAATCTACTGTCTACATTGGCGATACTGCCGGTGACAGCCGACAGACTCGCATGGCAGGTATTCCGTTCGTTTATGTGTCGTACGGATTCGGTGAAACGGATGATTTCGACCTGAAATTTGACAGTTTTCGTGAGTTGACAGATTACTTTTTGAAATTGTAACAGCCAGTTTTCAAGAAAAATGCTAAGAATAGTACACGGATGACGCTGATTAGACGGATTAAATCTGATTAAAAGTGTGTTCTCTATAAGAGTTTTTTTTATTGCTAGATAAAATGCAGATTATCTGCGGAGTAAGTATATAATTCAATCTTTAATGCCCCCTAAATCCCCCAAGGGGGACTTATTGGACTGTACAAATAATAGAATTTCGCACAATTTCCTAACTCCGTTCTTTCCGTCAACTGACGGGGAAATCCCAACAGGGGATGGAGGTATAAATATTGAATCAAGTTCTAATAATAGTGTTTTATATCGAACTTACATGATTTAGTAAAATCTGCGCAAATCCGTTAATTCTGTGTCCTATTTTTCAAATGATTACATTGGGTATTTGCTATTTATATTTCTAATCTGCCTCAGGCAGACAGGTTTCTAATTTCTACCTTCTACCTTCTACCTTTTCAAAGCTGCTCCAAAAACGCAATTCTCTTCTCAATCGGCGGATGCGTAGCAAACAATTCATTCAGGAACGAAGCTCCTTTTTTCATCGGATTTTCAATAAACAGCTGAGCCACATCGTTTTGCTCCACGGCCTCAATCAGCGGATCCCGTGAAATTTTTCTGAGGGCAGAAGCCAATCCAGCCGGATTTTTGGTCATCTCAGCACTTCCGGCATCGGCCATGTATTCCCTTTTCCGGGAAATAGCCAGTTTCATCAGAGCAGTTATCGAATAACCGATTGCAGCCAGCAAAAGTATAATTAGAATCATAATTATCATTCCGCCACCGCCTTTTCCATCTCTGTTGGATGAAACACTCGGCCGATGAATTAAAATCCGTGATAAAAACTGCGTAAGAAAGGAGAAAATACCAACAAAAACTATCGAAATGATCATCACTTTCACATCGTGATTGCGGATGTGCGTCAGTTCGTGGGCTATCACCGCTTCAAGCTCCTCGTCATTCAGTTTTTCGATTATTCCGCGGGAAAGTGTTACGGTGAAATTTTTCTTGTTTATCCCACTGGCAAATGCATTCAACGAATCATCGTCAATTATATTGACAATCGGCATCATCATTCCACTGGTCATGCAGAGGTTCTCTACCAGGTTGTAAACACGCTTGTTTTCTCTCCGTTCGAGCGAGCGTGAACCGGTAGCTTTATTGATGATAAATGAATGAGAAAAATAGGCAATCAAAAACCAAATTCCACATACAGCGACCACCCACGGAAGGATTTGAAGAAAAGAAACAGTGCTGTTTTCGAGATAGGCATAAGAATCAGCAGGTAATTCTTCGTATCCCGAAATTCGGTTAAACACGTAAATCGCCACCCATGTAAGCACTAAAATGATACACGGGAACAGTATAAGCATCAAGACAGACCGGAGGGTATTTCTCCGTATCTGTGTTTGTATTCCAATATAATTCACAGTTTTTCTATGAGAAATTTACTTCCGGAGCTTTGACAAGATTGGCTCTCTCATCTCCCAAATCAAACATGGTCTCACGGCGGAAATTAAAAATGCCGGCAATCATATTGGCCGGGAAAGTCTCAACTGCATTGTTGTATTCCTTCGTTGTAGTGTTGAAATAGCGTCTTACTGAAGCCAGTTTATTTTCAACATCGGCCATTTCTTCCTGCAATTGCAGGAAATTTGCGCTCGCTTTCAGATCCGGATATGCTTCCAGGGAAACTTTCAGTCCGCTCAATGCAGATGACAGCTGGTTTTCAGCAGCGATTTTCTCACCGATTCCTTGAGCCGACATGGCTGCAGCACGGGCATTGGTCACTTTGATCAACGTATCGCTTTCGTGCTTCATGTAGCCTTTTACGGTTTCTACCAGTTGCGGAATCAGATCGTGGCGCTGTTTGAGCTGTACGTCAATGTCGGCAAAAGCATTTTCACGTGTATTGCGGAGGCGCACCAGGCGGTTGTACACAGACATTACTATTAACGCCAGCACCAAAAACAAAATTAAAATAATGAGGACTGTCATGATGATTTGATTTTTAGATGGTTATACCTGCAAATATAGAGAAAAGTTGTTAAATATTTGTGCAGAAATTAAATATTTTTCAAAAACCGAAGTAAGACTTTCAGATGAGATGGATGATTTTATGTCATTCATGTATTTTTGAATTGAAATGATGGATAAAATATTAATTTTGGAAAAAAATTATCGGACCGAGAAATTCTTTGTGTAAACCAAATGAAAAAAATCTAAATTTTAGAACTATTCTAAATAAATTTTGATCTAATTACTCAAATTGACGAAATAATTCTTTATTAATTGATATTTAAAAATTATCTTTGCATCGTTTTTTTTATGCATTTTTAATTCAACCAAATATTTTAATGGCAAAAACTATCAAAATAAGCAAAGGCTTGGATATCAAAATCGACGGGAAAGCTGTCCTGAAAGTATCCAAAATAAAACCTGCAAGCGTCATTGAAATCAATCCGGATCATTATCACGGCATTATCCCGAAAATGGTTGTGAAAGACGGAACCGCAGTTAAAGCCGGTTCTCCTCTCTTTTACAGCAAAAATTACGAAGGAATGAACTTTGTGTCGCCAGTGAGTGGTACGGTTCGCGAAGTGGTTCGTGGTGAAAGACGGAAAGTGATGAGCATCCTCATTGATGCTGATGTAGAGGCTGATTACCTGAAATTCGATGTAAAAAATTCTCCTGAAGAAATCAAAGCACTGCTGTTGGCTTCCGGGCTTTGGACACTTATCAAACAGCGTCCTTATGATGTGATAGCTAATCCGGACAGAGTACCGAAGGCAATTTACGTTTCGGCATTTGACTCAGCACCACTGGCTCCTGATTACGAATTTGTGATGAAAGATAAAATGGGCGACTTTCAGGCAGGAATTGATGCATTGGCAAAACTTACCTCAGGAAAAATCTACCTTGGTCTGAATGCTGAAAGTTCAATTTTCGCCAAAGTATCAGGTGTTGAGACTACCGTTTTCAAAGGACCGCACCCGGCAGGAAATGTTGGTGTTCAGATTAACAATACAAATCCTGTCAACAAAGGAGAAGTTGTTTGGACAATCAATCCGCAGGACGTTGCTATCATAGGCCGTCTCATGACCAAAGGAATTGTGGATTTGACACGCATAATTGCTCTTACAGGTCCGGAAGTTGCTAATCCTCAGTATTTTGAAACCGTATCTGGCAACAGCATCAGCGCCATCGTAAAAGGCAATATGAAATCGGTTTCATATCCGCTTCGCTACATCAGTGGTAATGTGCTTACCGGCATCAAAGTGAGTGAAAACGGTTATTTAACTCCCTACGCGTCGCAGGTGACTGTGATTGACGAAGGAAGCGAAACCCACGAACTGTTCGGATGGGCAATGCCGAGATTTGATAAATTCAGCGCAAGCAATCTGTTCTTCACTAAACTTCTTCCTCGCAAAATATTCAAATGGGACGCTCGCCTGCTTGGCGGACCTCGTTCTATCATTATGTCTGGCGAGTGGGACAAAGTATTCCCGATGGATATCCTTCCGGAGCACCTCATCAAAACCATGATGGCTCAAAATATTGATCGAATGGAAAATCTTGGAGCTTATGAAGTTGCACCTGAGGACTTTGCACTATGTGAATTTGTGGATACTTCCAAACTGCCGCTGCAGGCCATCGTGAGAGAAGCGCTTGACGTGTTGCAAAAAGAAGTTGAGTAAAATACTGAAAGCTCAATAAGAAAAGTTACCTCAAAAAAAACGTTATATATTCAAAAGTCTATTTTCAAATAGTCTAATGTCTAACAGTCTATAAAATGAATAATCTTAGAAAATTAGTTGACAAAGTAAAACCAAACTTCCTGCCCGGCGGGAAATTTGAGAAATTGCACTCAACGTTTGATGCGTTTGAGACATTTTTATTTGTCCCCAATACGACCACCAAAAGCGGTGCACACATACGTGATGCCGTAGACAGCAAGCGTACGATGATCATTGTGGTTCTTGCTCTGATTCCGGCTCTGCTTTTCGGAATGTACAATGTCGGTTTTCAGCATTACAGCGCTATTGGTCAAGCCAGTGTAGGCTTTTGGCCTATGTTCTGGTTTGGATTGCTGGCTGTGCTTCCAATCGTTGTGGTTTCATACGTCGTAGGTTTGAGCATTGAGTTTGCCGGCGGTCAAATCCGCAAAGAAGAGGTACAGGAAGGTTTTCTTGTTACCGGAATGCTTATTCCGCTAATCGTTCCCATAGATACTCCGCTTTGGATGATTGCTGTGGCTACTGCATTTTCAGTGATTTTTGCCAAAGAAGTTTTCGGTGGAACCGGTATGAATATCTTCAATGTAGCTCTCGTAACTCGTGCTTTCTTATTCTTTGCCTATCCTCAGTCCATGTCTGGTGATCAGGTTTGGATTCGTACCAAAGATACTTTCGGTTTGGGTGGTGGAGCAGTAGTTGACGGTTTTTCAGGAGCAACTCCTCTTGGACAAGTAGCTACATCCACAGAAGCTCACATGCAAATAGTGGATACATTTGGTCAATCTTACTCCTTCCTTCAAACAATTGTTGGTCTGATTCCCGGATCAATCGGTGAAACATCCGTTATTGCTATCGCAATTGGAGCTTTACTTCTGCTAATTACCCGCGTTGCAAGCTGGAAAGTAATGTTCTCTGTGTTTGTTGGAGGCGCTTTGATGGGCTTGGTGTTTAACCAGTTCGGCCCTGATACGGCAGCAGCAAATCTTCCTTGGTATTATCACCTTACGCTTGGCGGTTTCGCATTCGGAGCTGTATTTATGGCTACCGACCCTGTGACTGCATCGCGCACTGAAACAGGGAAATGGATTTACGGTCTGCTCATCGGAGCACTGGCTATCATTATCCGAGTACTGAATCCGGGTTATGCCGAAGGTATGATGCTTGCTATTCTGCTTATGAATATATTTGCACCACTTATTGACTTTTATGTGGTAGATGCAAATATCAAGAAAAGGTTGAAAAGGGTACAGGTAAATAAATAACCAGACCATAGACCTTTTAATTTCTAATTTCTAACTTCTGATTTCTAATTTTAAGAAATGAACACAAATAAAAATAGTTATACAATAATTTACGCCATAGTAATGGTTGTAGTTGTTGCTTTGTTGCTGGCATTTGTTTCGGGAGCTTTGAAAAGCAAACAAAATGCAAATGTAGAACTTGATAAGAAAAAACAGATATTGAGTTCGCTCAATGTTGATTTGGAGGGACAAGACGCAGAAGCAGTTTACAATCAGTACATTCAAAAAGCAGTCATTGTTAACAGCAAAGGCGAGGTGCTTTATGACGACAAAGAAAAGGCTTTCAAAATCGATATTGCAAAAGAACTTAGCAAACCCCTTGAAAACCGCGAACTTCCAGTTTACATTGCTACTGTCGATGGTCAGATCAAATACATTCTTTCAGCACGCGGAGCTGGTCTCTGGGGACCGATTTGGGGATATATTGCTTTCAACGAAGATAAAAATTCAATTTTCGGAACCTATTTTGCTCATGCCAGCGAAACTCCGGGACTTGGTGCGGAGATAGCTTACAAACATTTCCAGGATGAATTTATAGGTAAAAAAATCATGAATGTCGATAACAAATTCGTGTCGATCGCAATCGTAAAACCTGGTCAGAAAAATAACGAGAAAGATTATGTCGATGGAATTTCAGGCGGTACTATCACCAGTAAGGGTGTAGAAGATATGCTGATGAAAAGCATTGGGCAATATGAAACATATTTAAAACAAAATGCAGAAGGAGGAGGACAATAATGAGTAAACTACTTTCAGCAAAATCAAAAGAGGTTCTCTTAGGGCCTTTGAATAAAAACAACCCGATTACAGTTCAGGTACTGGGTATCTGTTCGGCGCTTGCAGTAACTGCTAAACTCGAACCAGCATTGGTAATGGGTATTTCCGTAACTATTATCGTTGCGTTGTCCAATGTGATCATCTCGCTTTTGAGAAATACAATTCCCAACCGTATTCGGATCATCGTGCAGCTGGTGGTGATTGCATCGCTCGTAACTGTTGTGAGCGAATTTCTGAAAGCTTTTGCTTACGATGTGAGCGTTCAGCTTTCGGTTTATATCGGACTTATCATTACTAACTGTATCTTGATGGGACGCCTTGAAGCATTTGCTATGAGCAACAGACCTTGGGAATCGTTCATGGACGGTATTGGCAACGGTATTGGTTACGCCTGGATCTTGGTAGCTGTAGCTTTTTTCAGAGAACTGCTTGGCTCAGGTACTTTGTTTGGAATCCGTATTATTCCACAAGCATTGTACGACATAGGATATGTAAACAACGGACTGATGGTTATGCCTCCGATGGCTTTGATTTTGGTAGCTGTTATTATTTGGATTCAGCGTGCAAGAATGAAAGATCTGCAAGAAGATAATTAAGCAGAAATTCTGCCCCGGCCCCTAAAGGGTAGTTTGTGGTGGTTTTTATCAAATGAATCTGTAAACTGAAATTTATTTTTTCAGCAATTCATGAAGTTGAATTTAATCTATCAATCATAATAATTATAAAAACTCTAATCAATGTTCTTTATATTCCCTTTTTAGGGAGATAGGGGGCAATTATATAATATGGAAAATATAGCCAACATATTTGTAAAGTCAATTTTTGTTGACAATATGATTTTCGCATACTTTTTGGGAATGTGCTCCTATCTTGCCGTTTCCAAAAATGTAAAAACTTCTATGGGACTGGGTCTTGCAGTCATTTTCGTGCTCGGCATCACACTTCCAGTGAACTACCTGCTTGAAAATTATGTGCTAAAAGAAGGCGCTCTTGCTTGGCTGAGCCCAAGTTTGGCATCGCTGGATTTGAGCTACCTGGCATTTATCCTTTTCATTGCTGTTATTGCAGCTATGACACAGCTGGTAGAAATGGCAGTTGAAAAATTCAGCCCATCGCTGTATGCTTCGCTTGGAATTTTCTTGCCACTTATTGCAGTAAACTGTGCCATCATGGGTGGATCGCTCTTCATGCAGCAACGCGCATTTGTCAATATCGGCGAAGCTACTTCTTATGCGCTGGGTTCCGGTGTGGGATGGTTGCTGGCCATTGTAGGTTTGGCTGCCATTCGTGAAAAAATGGAATACTCCAACGTTCCTAAACCGCTTCGTGGACTTGGTATCGCATTTATCATCGTAGCACTCATGGGTATTGCGTTTTTAGCTTTCTCAGGTTTGAAAATCGGATAAAAAGTTACAATAACAAAGAGCTAAAATTAAAACTCTTTCGAAAAATATTTAAAAAACATCATGTGCACTTTGAGCTTCCAATATTACGGCTCTGTGCTGATTTTTTCACTTCGTATAAATTCGTATAAAAAAATATGTTATTAGCTATTGAACTCACAGCTATCCTTTCAAGTTTGGCGGTTTTCTTAATCGTTATTCTTCTGTTGGTGATCATGCTGATTGTTGCCAAAAAATACTTGGTACAATCGGGCGAAGTTAAAATTACCATTAACAACGACAAAGTAATTGCTACCGAAGCCGGTAGTACATTGCTTAATACACTTGCCGTTAACAATGTGTTCCTCCCATCTGCTTGTGGAGGTGGAGCTACTTGCGCTGAGTGTCGTTGTCAGGTAGAATCTGGTGGTGGTGAAATCCTTCCTACCGAATCTGTACATTTCTCCCGTAAAGAGATCAAAGACAACTGGCGCCTTGGATGTCAGGTTAAAGTGAAGAATGACCTTTCTATTAAAATCGATCCATCTATCCTTGATATCAAGAAATGGGAGTGTGAGGTTGTTTCCAATAAAAATGTTGCAACTTTCATCAAAGAATTTGTGGTTAAATTACCGGAAGGCGAGCATTTGAACTTTGTTTCGGGGAGCTATATCCAGATTGACATTCCAAAGTACAGCTTGAAATACAGCGAGTTCGATATCGATGAGCGTTTCCGTCCGGCATGGGACAAATGGAAAATGTGGGACATCCCGGCATCCAATGAAGAAGAAACCATGCGAGCATACTCCATGGCCAATCACCCGGCAGAAGGAGATATCGTGATGTTAAACGTTCGTATTGCTACACCTCCATTTGATAAAGCAACCAACGATTGGGCAAAAGTTCCTGCCGGTATTGCTTCATCATACATTTTCAACTTGAAACCTGGTGATAAAGTGTTTGTTTCAGGACCGTTTGGTGAATTCCACCCAATTCTGGATACGAAAAACGAGATGATTTACATCGGTGGTGGTGCAGGTATGGCTCCTTTGCGCTCACATTTGCTTCATTTGTTGGAAACATTAAAGATCAACGACCGTAAAATCATGTATTTCTACGGTGCCCGCGCTCTCAACGAAGTGTTCTATATGGAAGATTTCTTGAAATTGGAGAAACAATTCCCGAATTTCTCGTTCCATCTTGCGCTTGACCGTCCGGATCCCGTTGCTGATGAAGCAGGGGTAAAATATACCGCAGGTTTTGTACACCAAGTATTGCACGATACCTATTTGAGCAAACATGATTCACCGGAAGACATTGAATATTATATGTGCGGACCTGGACCAATGGCTAAAGCAGTAGAAGATATGCTGTGGAGCCTGGGTGTTCCAAAAGAAAATCTTCTTTTCGACGATTTCGGTTAGAAAAAATAAATTAGTAGTATGAGAGGGCGCCCCCAAAGGTGCCCTTTTTCCTTTTTTCTGATTAAAATTATAGAAATCACTCATACAATATATCACATAAAATGTAAGGTAAGCATCTATGACTTTACTCAAAATTGAAATCAATGAATAAAAGAATGAACTCGTTTCGGCATTTTTCGAGATAGTAAACTGACGCTTCAAGCGGCATTGACCAGTGTTCTTCTCAAAATTGAAGTAAATATGACTTCAATACCTGAAGTCTTTCCGGCATTGATATTACAGATAATTTTTTCACTATTTGTCATCAACAAAAAACTTGTGCCAAGTTCTTAAAATAGCTGAATTTGATTTCATTTAACGCAACGAAATGCTTATCTTTGCACTCAAATTTAGCAAAATCACTTATGAAGATTGTAAGATTATTACTGATGGCGGTTTTTACCATAGTTTACAGCTTCTCAGCGCAAGCGCAGGATAAAAAAATAGAGTTCGGAATCATGGCCGGATACGGTCACACCATGCCAAAACTCAAAGACAGCAGAACAGTTAAAATCCCTGCTATAAACGAAAATAACCTGAATGGATTCCACGTAGGACCAATGTTAAAATTCAATGCCAGTGAGCAGATAGGTTTTCAAACAGGTGTTCTCTACAATCACTTCGGTGGATTATACATCGACAGAAGCCAGTTGGCTTTGAAAAAGCTGGATGGAACCTGGAAACAGACCAGAACTTCTCTTGATGCCATTGATATGCCGCTAAGATTGGTTTACAACTTATCATTGGCCGATGAGTTAAGCGCATTTATTTTTGCCGGACCTAACCTGAATTACGCACTGACCAAAACTACTTCTGTAGAGCAATACGTAACAAACAAGCTGACTACCAACGTGAAAAGCGAAAACATCTACAAAGAGCCAACCAACTTCAGTGTGTTGGATCTGCAGATGGGTGCCGGTTTGGGAGTGAAATTCAACGGACTTTCACTGCGAGCCAGCTACGATTGGGGAATTTTGAACCGCACCATACTGGATGATGCGACTCTCAGATCAAACGACATTAAAGTTTCGCTCGGATACTCCTTTTAGCGTTGAGCAGTGAGTTTTCTCCAATGTTAATAAAAGTTTTGAAATAATCAGATTGGAGCTATTTTCACTATTTTTGCAAAGATTTTTCAAAAAAGTTTTCCTGAAAACAGAAATAAGACATGAAGTTTAAGATATTTGTACTTTCATTTTTTGTGTTGGCAGCCACAGGTGTAAACGCACAAAACGCTGCAACAGATACAGTTGCAAAATCTTCTATTAAATACAGAGCTGAGCTTGGATACGGTCAGACTTACCGTTACGGAGACTACATCGTTACCTCTCCTTACAATATCATACGTGCAGGTGGGAATGTGGAATTCCCGCTGAAAAATGGTTTTGGAGTAGAGACCGGATTGAAGTACTCATTTGCTTTCGGCAACCGCGAACAGCAATACAATCATGGAGATACGGCATTTTTCAAATATTCAGGTCACCTGCTCGATGTTCCTCTGCGCGTAACCTACACAATTCCTATTTTTTGGGGATTAAAACTCTTTGCTTATGCCGGGCCTAACTTCAATCTCGGGCTTGCACAAACCTCTGATGTGAAATTCGAACCAAAAAAAACCGGACAGACAAATCCTCTAGACCTTCCTGTATCAGGAACATACGACTTGTATAATTCTGAGATGAAGCGTTTTGCACTTCAGCTCGGCGCGGGTGGCGGACTTCAGTGGAAAAACTACCGTCTAAAAAGCGGATACGACTGGGGATTGAATAATATTGGCACCAACAAAGACCGTCCTGAAAGACTCAGGGGCTGGCACGTGGCTTTTGAATACGAATTTTAATAACAATGAATTAATGATTACAAAGGCGGTTTTACAGATGTAGAGCCGTTTTTTTGTAAAAAAGGTAGAGAAAAAAGATATTTATTCGGATCAAAAACCTACCTGTTTCTTTTTTTCTCCAAATGTCTGATTAATGGCTGATATAAAAAATATAGATACAAATTTAGGAACCGAAAGCGTTGGGAAACTGCTTTGGACCTACTCCCTGCCTGCGATTATCGGCACCATGGTCTCCTCACTGTACAACATTATCGATAGAATGTACATAGGATTAGGCGTAGGACCTATGGCAATCTCGGGTTTGGCGCTGACTTTTCCATTCATGAACTTTCTGGCAGCTTTCAGCATGCTGATTGGAGCCGGAGCATCTGCCCGCATCTCTATCCGCCTGGGTGAAGGTGACCGCGATAGAGCCGAGAAAATTCTCGGAAACGCTTTCACGCTGACACTTCTTGTTTCAGCAGTTATCATCACGTTTTCTCTGCTTTTTTTGGATAAAATTCTGGTCCTTTTCGGAGGCAGCGAAAATACGTTGAAATATGCCCGGGAATTTATGGTTATCATCATACCTGGTACTGTTTTGTCTGCACTTCTTTTTGGATTCAATAGCATCATGCGTGCATCCGGCTATCCAAAAAAAGCCATGGTAACGATGATAATCAGTGCCATTGTGAATATTACGCTGGCTCCGATTTTTATTTTCGTACTGGACATGGGAATCGGCGGAGCGGCTCACGCAACAAATATCGCTTTTTTTGTGGGAATGGTGTGGGTAATGTCTCATTTTATAAATAAAAAATCTAATTTACAACTCCAAATTAAAAATCTTAAGTTAGATAAACAGATAGTTCGCTCGATTATCAATATTGGTATGTCGCCCTTCAGCATGATGATTGCGGCAAGCATTACCATCATGATTATGAACCGTGCGCTGATTACTTACGGCGGTGATTTAGCGGTAGGTGCACTCGGGATTCAAAATGGGATTTCTACCATTGTTATCATGTTGATAATTGGATTGAACCAGGGTTCTCAGCCGATTTTAGGATTCAACTACGGTGCACGCAACTATGATCGGATGTTTGAAGCACTGAAAAAAACAGCCATTGGTGCAACAGTAGTTTCTACGATCGGATTTGTTTTAGGAACATTTTTCCCATATACGCTGGCAGGTATGTTTACAACTGATGTAGAGTTAAGAACGTTGGCTGCAAAAGCATTGCGGATTTCAGTTACAGTTTTTCCGCTTATCGGATCGCAGATAGTGTTTACCAACTTTTTTCAATCAATTGGAAAAGCCAAAATATCGATGCTGCTTAGTCTTACCCGCCAGGTGCTTTTCCTGATTCCAAGCTTGATGATCTTGCCGCCGATTTTAGGATTAGACGGAGTTTGGAGCGCAATGCCTCTGTCTGACTCACTTTCGGTTGTGGTGACAACTTCGACCTTGATTTTCTTTATCAAAAAATTTAAGAAGCAGAATCAATTCATTGAAAGTTTATAATTTATTTGAAACGTGTGAAGGATTTATAATTTCACACAGAAATAAATCAATAAGTCTCAAATTTTGAGTAATTTTGTTCTCTATTTTCTAACGACCGTAAATGCTGAAAATTAAGAAATTAGACATATACATTGTCAAGTCATTTTTGACCTACTTTTTCATGACATTTTTCATTTGTGTCCTTATTCTGCTGATGCAGTTTTTTTGGAAACAAATGCCTGATTTGATTGGAAAAGGAGTGGGCTGGGGTGTACTTGGCGAATTTTTTTGGTATGCTACGCTGCAGACCGTTCCAATGGCGCTTCCACTGGCAATATTGCTTGCTGCGCTGATGAATTTCGGTAATTTGGGAGAAAATTTTGAGCTTACAGCCATGAAATCGGCTGGAATTTCCCTGTTCCGAATCATGCGCGGTCTGATCTTTTTCATTGCCATAATCGTAGTAGCGGCTTTCTTCTTTTCGAATAACGTCCTTCCAATGGCTCAGACAAAGCTTTGGACGCTTATATTCTCTCTGAGGCAGAAATCACCTGAATTTGATATTCCCGAAGGGCAGTTTTACAATGGGATAAACGGATACAACCTTTACGTAAGAGACAAAGATCCGAACAGAAAATTGCTGAAAAATTTGATGATTTATGACTTTTCGAATGGTTTTGACAACGCCACTGTGATGCTTGCCGACTCAGGAAAAGTAGAATTCACGGCTGATAATAAATACCTGAAACTTTCACTCTTTCAGGGAGAAAGCTTTGAAAATATCCGCCAGCAAGGTAATCGGAACAATGCAAACAGCATTCCTTACCGAAGGGAAGAATTTTTGACAAAGGAAATTTTAATTGACTTCAACACAGATTTCAACCGCTACGACGAGTCAATCCTGAAAGATCAGCACGTAAGTAAAAACGTGGTACAGCTTACTCAAACCATTGATTCGGTGCAGAAAGTAGTAAAAATCAGAGGAAATGACCAGGCGAAAGAGATGGTTCAGACGCAATATTTTGAAATGCGGAATGCGAAGTTTGAAGAAAACGACACAACGAAAAAAGCGGCAGCCAATCCTGTTGATGAAAAGAAACTGCACGTAGATTCTTTATTTTTTTCCCTCAATCAGAGCCAGATGCAGGAGGCGGTAAGTCTTACTTACCAGAATGCCAAAATGATGAAGGACAAGATTGATTATAATAAAATCATGCTTGAAGAACCGACTTACTACTTGCGCCGTCACCAGATAGAATGGCAAAGGAAGTTTACGCTTTCATTCGCCTGCCTGATTTTTTTCTTTATCGGAGCGCCGCTTGGAGCTATTGTACGAAAAGGTGGTTTGGGCTTCCCGGTGGTGATTTCGGTGATTTTGTTTGTAATTTACTATATTATCGACACCACAGGTTACAAAATGGCGCGTGAAGGATTTTGGCAGGTATATCAGGGAATGTGGCTAAGTTCGGCTGTGTTGTTCCCATTCGGACTTTTCCTGACCTGGAAAGCTGTAACCGATGCCAGTTTCTTCCGTTCGGAATCATACGTTAAGGTAATTGACAACACAAAGAGATTCTTACTTTCATTAGGAAAAAAATATTTTCCCAGGAAATATAATTATAAATAGAAATCAAAAGCGGAAGTAATCCGCGGAATTATGGAAAGAAAATTAGATTCAATAAAAGAAGCAATTGATGAGATAAAAGCAGGCAATTTTGTAATTGTGGTAGATGATGAAGATCGCGAAAACGAAGGTGATTTTATTTGTGCTGCTGAAAAAATTACTCCGGAGATGGTGAATTTCATGCTTTCACATGGCAGGGGTGTGCTTTGTGCACCGCTTACTGAGGAGCGTTGCGATGAACTGGAGCTGGAAATGCAGGTCAATGTAAATACTTCGTTCCACTCCACGCCGTTCACCATCAGTGTTGATAAGCTGGAAGGATGTACCACAGGAGTTTCCACAGCTGATAGAGCTGCCACTTTTCAAGCTTTGGCAGATCCATCCTCTACACCTGAAACATTCGGACGTCCGGGACATATTTTCCCGCTTCGTGCGCGTACAAAAGGTGTTTTACGCCGTGCTGGACACACCGAAGCTGCGGTTGATTTGGCGAGAATGGCCGGATTAAATCCTGCAGGAGCCCTGATTGAAATAATGAATGAGGATGGATCTATGGCCCGTTTGCCTCAGCTTTTTGAAATTGCTGATCGATTCAGTTTGAAAATTATTTCTATTAAAGATCTGATAGCCTACCGCTTCAAAACCGAATCACTGATCTACAAAGGCGATGAGGTGGATATGCCGACTCAATACGGTCATTTCAAACTGGTTCCGTTCCGTCAAATTTCCAATGGACTGGAGCACGTTGCTCTTATCAAAGGAAATTGGGAAACCGATGAGCCAATTTTGGTACGTGTTCACTCCTCCTGCGTTACCGGTGATATTTTCGGCTCAATGCGTTGTGAGTGTGGCGAACAGCTTCACAAATCACTCCAGCTGATTGAAAAAGAGGGTAAAGGAGTGCTGGTTTATATGAATCAGGAAGGTCGCGGAATCGGATTGATGAATAAAATTAAAGCGTACAAACTTCAGGAAGAAGGTCTGGATACCGTAGAAGCAAATCTTCACCTCGGTTTCAACGCCGATGAGCGTGACTATGGAATCGGTGCACAGATTTTGAGAGAAGTGGGAGTAAGCAAAATCCGACTGATGTCAAATAATCCGATGAAACGGGTTGGATTGGAGTCGTACGGACTTTCTGTGGTGGAAAATGTTCCGCTGGAAGTAGAACCAAATAAATTCAACCTGTTTTACATGAAAACAAAAAAAGAAAGGATGGGGCACAAACTGAAATACGTAGGAGACGATCAAAAATAATCAAAATCAAATACCTTTTTCAAAATTATGAAACGAATAATTGGATTGGTTGCAATTGCAGCACTTTTTTTCAGCAGCTGCGCTTCTAAAAAGAATTCGGAAGCAGGCACTTCAAAATTTTACGAATATTCAGCATTAAATATTCGCGGCGATGAAGTGAAAATGAGCGACTTTAAGGGAAAAGTTGTGCTTATAGTGAATACTGCAAGCAAGTGTGGTTACACGCCTCAATTTGAAGGTTTGGAAAAGTTATACAAGAAATATAACGACGAAGGCCTTGTAGTTTTGGGTTTTCCAAGCAATCAGTTTGGTAATCAGGATCCGGGAACAAACGAAGAAATTCAGGAATTCTGCCAGGCAAATTACGGTGTTTCTTTCCCCATGTTTTCCAAAATTGATGTAAATGGAGCAGACGAACATCCGCTTTACACGTATTTGAAAAGCAATGTGCCGAACCTGGAAACAGCTGATATCAAATGGAATTTTACAAAATTTCTGATAGGAAAAGATGGTAAACCAATGAATAGATACGAGTCGAAAGTCAAACCGGAAGATATCGAAAATGATATCCGTTCGGCACTAAAAGCAGACGTTTGATTTTTATCTTAAAAATTTGAAACTCTGTCTGAATGGAATACTTTGGCAGAGTTTTTTTTTATAATTTCAACATTAATATGCTCAGCCATGAAACAATTTTTTTCCCTGCTTCTGTTAGCAATGCTGTTTTCATGCAATTCTACTAAAGAAAGTATTATGAAAGATCAACATTTTTATGATTTCAAAGCCGAAAATTCAAAAGGCGAAGAAATTAGAATGGATACTTTTAAGGATCAAGTGGTTTTAGTGGTAAATACTGCCAGTAAATGTGGATTTACACCTCAATTTCAAGGCCTGGAAGAACTTTATAAAAAATACAGGGATCAGGGTTTTGTAGTATTGGGATTTCCCTGCAACCAGTTTGCAGGACAGGACCCTGGCTCTAACGAAGAAATTCTTGAATTTTGTCAGGTCAACTACGGTGTAACTTTTCCAATGTTTTCAAAGATAGATGTAAACAGAAAGAATGCTCATCCACTGTTTGAGTATTTGAAATCAGAATTGCCGGGAACTTTGAGCAAGAAAATCAAGTGGAATTTTACAAAATTTCTGATCTCTAAGGATGGTAAACCATTGAAGCGCTACTCACCAACCGTAAAACCGGCAGAAATTGAAGAAGATATTTTGAAAGCATTGAAATAATGACAAAAAACCATCAGGAAAAACTACAAATTTCGTGAGTAATGTGATTTTTTTGAAAAAAAAACAGCATGATTTTGAAATCTGAAAATCTTGTAGTAACTTTGCACTTAATTAAAAAGTGGATAGATTTGGACTGCTTGCAACCACGAAAAAAAATGCTAAATTGTAACTCACTTTCCGTTTTTTCTCCCTTACAGTCCTATAAAAATCTTCCCGTAATATTTATTTAACACTATTAGAGCAGTTGTTTTCAGATTTCTGCATTCTAATTTCTAATTTTAAAAAATTATGGGTTATTTATTTTCATCAGAATCAGTGTCCGAAGGGCACCCGGACAAAGTAGCTGATCAAATATCAGATGCTATTCTCGACAATTTTTTAGCGCAGGATCCTGGCTCAAAAGTGGCTTGCGAGACGCTTGTAACAACCGGCCAGGTAGTACTTGCCGGCGAAGTAAAATCTAAAGCATACGTCGATGTTCAGACCATCGCACGAGGTGTAATCAACCGCATCGGATATACCAGGAGCGAATATATGTTTGACGGTAATTCCTGCGGTATTTTCTCTGCACTTCACGAGCAGTCAAAAGACATCAATCAGGGTGTTGAGCGCTTGGAACCTCAGGATCAGGGAGCCGGCGATCAGGGTATGATGTTTGGTTATGCATGCAGCGAAACTGCAAATTATCTTCCCATTTCACTGGATTTATCACACGCTTTGGTGAAAGAACTTGCTGCAATACGTCGTGAAGGAAAAGTAATGAACTACCTGCGTCCAGATTCAAAATCACAGGTAACAGTAGAATACGATGACAACGGCAAGCCTGTACGCGTGCATACCATTGTGATTTCTACCCAGCACGATGAGTTCGAAAAAGCAAAAGACGAAGAAGATCAAAAGAGAGCAGACGATGTAATGTTGTCCAGAATCAAAGAAGATGTACGTAACATCTTGATCCCACGCGTTAAAGCCCAGGTGAAGCAGTTTGGAGAATTGATAAAAGATGATTACATCCTTCACGTTAATCCTACAGGAAAATTCGTAATCGGAGGTCCACACGGTGATACCGGACTCACCGGACGCAAAATCATTGTGGACACTTACGGCGGAAAAGGAGCACACGGAGGTGGAGCATTCTCAGGAAAAGACCCTTCGAAAGTGGATAGATCGGCTGCCTATGCCGCACGACATATTGCAAAAAACTTAGTTGCAGCCGGCGTTACTGACGAAGTGCTGGTTCAGGTGGCATATGCCATCGGAATTGCAGATCCGATGAATATTTACGTAAATACTTACGGCAAATCAAAAGTTAATTTTACGGACGAACAAATTGCTGAAAAAGTAAGTAAAATTTTCGGTCTGCGTCCTAAAGATATTGAAGATAGACTGGCACTTCGTAATCCTATTTATGAAGAAACTGCATCTTACGGTCACGTAGGACGTACGTGTGTTGAAAAACAAAAAACTTTTATTGATTCAACGGGAAAACCATTCACTAAAACCGTTAAGCTTTTTACCTGGGAAGACCTGGACAAAGTGAAAGATATTAAGTCAGAATTTGGAATTAATTAATCCTTGGCTAAAAACGAATAAAAAGACTTGACTGAAAAAGAATTCGGTCAGGTCTTTTTATTTTAAAGGATAAGAAAAGTAACAATTTTCAACCTGCTATTCGGTTTTAAGAAAAATTTCCACTATTTTTGTATGAAATATTATTAACTATGAAGCGGTATATTAGAAGGAGTTTTTTTCAGCGTGTTTTGCGCACTTTGAAAAAATGGCTTCTTTATTTCATAGAATGGCGCGAACGAAGAATCGTCAGATTTCATTCGTTGCCAATGTGGCGTAAGGTACTGAATGCCACGCTTACCGTTATTTGGATATTTCTCCTTTACCTCATTCTTGTTGATGCTAATTTTCTGGGACTTTTCGGAAAATCTCCTTCGCTGAAAGCACTTGTAAATCCTCCTCACTCCATTTCTTCCGAAATTATCAGTGCCGACAATAAGCTAATTGGTAAATTTTTTAATGAAAATCGAAAACTTGTAAAATTTGATGAAATTTCTACGGAAATGAAAAATACGCTTATCAGTACTGAAGATGAGCGTTTTTACAAGCATATTGGAGTGGATTTCAGAGGTCTTCTATCGGCATTTCGTGATGTGCTCAAGGGAAATCCGCGCGGAGCCAGTACCATTACGCAACAGCTGGTCAAAAATATGTTCAAAACCCGGAGCCAGTATTCCACGGGGCTTTTGGGCTCATTACCCGGCTTGAGAATGTTTATTTTTAAGACAAAGGAATGGTCTGCCGCATTCAAACTGGAGTTATACTACTCCAAAAATGATATCATGGAGATGTACCTGAATACGGTCAGCTTTGGAAGCAATGCATACGGTATCCACACTGCATCGAAAACCTATTTCAATACAACACCGGATAAGCTAAACTACGAACAATCAGCAGTTTTGGTCGGATTGCTCAAGGCGATTACCGCCTACAATCCATACCTGAATCCCGAACGTTCAAAAAGCCGTCGTAATGTGGTTTTGGGACAATTGGAAAAAAACAACTACATAACTAAAAGCGTTACCGATTCACTTAAAGAGCTGCCAATTGTATTAAACTATAGTGTGGAAAAACCGCAGGAAGGAATTGCTCCTTATTTCAGGAATTACCTGACTCGATTTCTCGAGAACTGGGGTGACACAAATGGGTATGATATTTATGCCGATGGATTAAAAATATATGTTACCATCGATTCCCGGATGCAGAAATACGCTGAGGATGCCGTAAATAAACAAATGCGAAGCTTACAGAGAAACTTTTTTGCACACTGGTCGGGACAGAATCCATGGCGGGATGAAAACGGAAAAGAATTGAAAAATTTTATTCCTGAAATAACAAGGCGCTCTGAGGCATATCGTTCATTGAGTAAGCAGTTTGACGGAAATGAAGACTCAATACAACACTACCTGAATCTTCCTAAAAAAATCAGAGTTTTTGATTATAATGGTGGTTCAAAGGAATTTACGATGAGTACCCTGGACTCTATCCGCTATATGAATCATTTTCTCCATTGTGGATTTGTAGCAATGGAGCCCGACACTAAACATGTGAAAGCCTGGGTTGGTGATATTGATTATAATTACTGGCAGTACGATAAAGTTGCACAAAGTAAGCGGCAGCCCGGATCCACTTTCAAGCTTTTTGTTTACACAGCAGGAATGCTGGCAGGGAAATCCCCCTGCGACCGGATACAAGACTCTCCGTTTACATGGGGAAAAGGAAAATACGCATGGTCACCTAAAAATGCAAACGGAAGTTTCAGCTATTCCAATATGACGCTAAAAAGAGCTTTTGCACAATCAGTAAATTCAGTTGCGGCTCAGTTAGCAAAAGAAGTTGGAATTCAAAATGTAGCTAAGGCTGCGAAATTGCTTGGTATCAATTCCAAAATGGAAGAAGTCCCAACTCTTAGTCTTGGCGCTTCAGACGTTTCCCTTCTTGAAATGGTCAATTCATACAGCACCATCACTGCCGAAGGAATGTATATGGAGCCTGTAATCGTTACAAAAATTGAAGATAAAGACGGATACGTGATTTACGAGCACAAACCCAAACCCAAAAGAGTTATTTCCTATGAAAATGCATTCTTGATGACCGAACTTTTGAAAGGTGGAATCACTGAGCCCGGCGGTACTTCCCGGGCACTTTGGAACTATGACTTGATGCGCTGGGATACTGAATTCGGAGGAAAAACGGGTACTTCATCCAATTATTCAGATGCATGGTACATCGGCGTAACTCCAAAATTAGTTGGGGGCTCTTGGGTAGGAGCCGAACACCGCAGTATACACTTCCGTTCGGGAAGCATGGGGCAGGGAAGCCGCACTGCACTGCCGGTATATGCATATTTCATGGAAAAAGTTTTAGCAGACAAAGCTTTAGGCTATCGGGCAAAATTCCCATCACAGCCAAAGCAGGAAATCTTGCGTGACTACAAATGCGATACCTATTCTGCACCTGAAGAACATGAGAACGATACCGTATTTGAGCGAATTCAAATTGAAGCTATGCCGATACCGGATTTGAAAGTTGGTGGACAGAATGATCCTCCGGTGATAGAAGGAAGTGATTAGAACAGGTGTTGTATCTAAGTTTCCTGAAAAATTAAAATTTAAAAGAACATAACAATTAAATAATCAAAAGCTAGTATCGACTTGATTGTTTTTGTCGAAAAGGAGCGTTTTTTACTATGAATAAAATACTTAGCAAAGAATATTTTTCTGAAAAAGTAATCAAATTTGTTGTTGATGCACCGCTCGTTGCAAAAGCACGCCGGGCTGGCCACTTCGTGATGGTAAGGGTTGGTAAAAAAGGGGAAAGAATTCCTCTCACCATTGCTGATGCTGACATCGAAAAAGGAACTATCACGCTGGTTGTACAGCGCATGGGCGTTTCTTCTACAAAACTTTGCGCCTTAGAGGCTGGTGAATACATTACAGATTTGGTAGGTCCGCTTGGACAGGCTACTCACATCGAAAATTTTGGAACGGTAGTTTGCGCTTGCGGTGGAGTAGGAACGGCTCCTATGCTTCCAATCGTCACTGCTATGAAGAAAGCCGGCAATAGAGTAATCACCGTATTAGCAGCACGTACCAAAGATTTGGTCATTTTGGAAGAGCAAATGCGAGAAAATTCTGATGAGGTAATCGTGATGACGGATGATGGCTCCTACGGCACAAAAGGTTTGGTAACTAATGGCGTGGAAATGGTGATTAATCGGGAAAAAGTGGATCTCTGCGTCACTATCGGACCGGCTATTATGATGAAATTTGTAAGTCAACTGACCAAAAAATACGATGTTCCTACTGTTGCATCACTTAATACAATTATGGTGGATGGTACAGGAATGTGTGGTGCTTGCCGGGTTACAATTGGAGGAAAGACCAGGTTTGTGTGTGTTGATGGCCCTGAATTTGATGCTCATCAGGTTGATTTTGACGAAATGCTGATGCGCCTTGGGGGATACCGCGAACAGGAAAGAGAAGCTATGGAGAGAACAAAAGGCTTTACACCCAACCTCTAAAGGGGAGTTTTAATAAGAAAGCACAAGATTGTTTTCTTACTGAAAATATTTAATTAAAATTAATAGCATTGATTAGCACTCACTTTTCTCTTCGTAGGGGTTTGGGGTGTATATTTTATATGACACAAAGAAATGAACAATGGCGGGTTGATTTGCGGACTCAAATGAAAGCAAAAGAACGCTCAAACATGACCCGCGTGCACATGCCAGAGCTTGATCCGGTCTATCGCGGTACGGTAAGGGATGAAGAAGTAAACCTGGGATTAACTGCCGAACTAGCCATGCTGGAAGCACAGCGATGTCTTGATTGTGCTAATCCAACCTGTATGGAAGGTTGTCCTGTAAACATTTTTATTCCTGATTTCATCAAGAAAATTGAAGTTGGTGAATTTCTGGAAGCAGCAAAAGTGCTGAAAATGACATCTGCACTTCCGGCAGTTTGTGGTCGTGTATGTCCACAGGAACGTCAGTGCGAAGCACAGTGTATCCATGTGAAGATGAAAAAAGATCCGGTTGCAATCGGGCATTTGGAGAGATTTGCTGCAGATTACGAGCGTGAAAGCGGACAAATTTCTATTCCTGAAGTTAAATCACCCAATGGAATGAAGGTAGCTGTGGTAGGCTCCGGACCTGCAGGATTGTCATTTTCGGGAGATATGGTGAAATTAGGTTACGAAGTACATGTTTTCGAAGCATTGCATGAAATTGGCGGCGTGTTGAAATATGGAATACCCGAATTCAGGCTTCCAAATGATATTGTTGATGTGGAAATTGACAATTTGCGAGCTATGGGAGTAAAGTTTTACAATAATACCATCATTGGTAAAACGATAACCATACAGGAATTAGAGCAAGATGGCTTCAAAGGAATTTTTGTAGCCAGTGGAGCCGGTTTACCCCGTTTTATGAATATAAAAGGAGAGAATTTGGTAGGTATAATGTCCTCCAATGAGTATCTGACGCGTGTGAATCTGATGGATGCTGCCAGTCCGGATTCTGATACACCGGTTTATAAGGGCAAAAAAGTGGCGGTTATCGGTGGTGGAAATACGGCAATGGACTCTATCCGTACTGCATTGCGATTGGGAGCTGAAAAAGCCATGATTGTTTACCGCCGTACCGAGCAGGAGATGCCAGCGCGTGTGGAAGAGGTGAAACATGCCAAAGAAGAAGGAATCGAATTTCTGACTCTTCACAATCCGATTGAATACATTGGAGATGAATTCGGACGAGTAACTCACATGGTGCTGCAGGTAATGGAATTAGGTGAGCCGGATGCTTCCGGACGACGTTCTCCGATCCCGGTTGAAGGAAAAACCCGTACAGTGGAGGTAGATGAAGTAATTGTCAGTGTGGGGGTTTCTCCAAATCCGCTTATTTCACAATCGACTCCGCAGCTCGAAACTACCAAATGGGGAACACTTGTGGTGAATCAGGAAACCATGCAGTCGTCTTCTATGCCTATAATATTTGCCGGAGGCGACATTGTACGCGGTGGTGCTACAGTGATCCTTGCCATGGGTGACGGACGCAGAGCTGCAAAAGCGATGGATGAATGGATAAAAGAACAGCGTGGAGAATGAGAGAGTGGAATGTTTTCCTGGTTTTGATGATTTTGGTAGTTAGCTGCCTGTTTTTAATTGCCAAAAAATCTAAAAAAAGTATATCTCTTTAGAAAAAACACTTATCTTTGGAGGAGAGAAATTTCAGTAACTTTATTAACAAAATAAAAAATAGCAGAATATGAAAACAGAAGACGACGATTTATTGGTTTACGATGAGGATGAGGCTGTTAAATTCATTTGGAAACTGATTCCTGCCGAATTGAAAGAAAAAATCAATGAGGATGCCATTAATTATGTGTTGGATGTGGTGTACGATTACTACGATGAGAATGGTTTGCTGGATGAAGATGCTGTAGACGAAACAAGCATTGACGAAGAAGAGATGCTTAAGTTCGTTGTGAAAGCAGCCAAAAAAGACAAAATAGACCTGAACGAAGACGATATTCAACTGGTGCTTGACGGCGAGTATGAATACGGAAAATCGTTGGGAATCTATACCGAAGAAGATTAATTGATTGATTTTTTTGAAATATGAAAACACCTTGACAAACGTTTGTCGGGGTGTTTTTTCCTTAAGAAATGTACAACATCGCTCTGTTTTTCGTAAAAGTTATTTCAAAGCTTCCGTTCGCTGTTTTGTTCGGAATTTCTGATTTTTTGTATCTGATCGTTTATTACATAATTGGTTACAGAAAAAATGTAGTACGTTTAAATTTGAAGAACTCATTCCCCGAAAAAACAGTAGAAGAACGTAGAAAAATTGAACGAGATTTCTACCGGCATTTCTGCGATTTGATTTTTGAAGGAATAAAAACTCAGAGTATCAGCCGCGAAGAAATAGCTTTGCGGATGAAGTACATTGACTACGAACCGGCAATTGCACATTACAAAGAGGGCAGGAGCGTGATGCTGATTACATCACATTTTGGGAATTGGGAGTGGCTCTGCTCATTTTCAATGTTTCTTCCTGAAGATAAACCTGTGTATCAGGTGTATAAGGAGCAAAAAGACAAAGTTTCAGGACGTATCATAGGTGAGATACGTAGCCAATTCGGTGGCAAAAATGTAGAAATGAAAAACCTGTACCGTAGCCTGATTCATATGAAGCAAGATGGAAAACTGGGGATGTTCGGCATGATTTCAGATCAAAGTCCTAAATTTCACAGCATTCATTATTGGGCCAAATTCCTGAATCAGGACACGGCGATGATAGACGGAACCGAGCAAATTGCCCGAAAATTTAATTATCCCGTTTACTACATCGAAGTAAAAAAAGTAAAACGCGGATATTATACCTGTACTTTTGTGCCAATCAGCACCGAGCCCAAAGATACTTCGGAGAATGAAATAACTGAAAAATATGTCCGCTTATTAGAAAAAACCATTCAAGATCAACCGGCATACTGGCTCTGGTCGCACAAACGCTGGAAACATAA
>CAZIRA010000017.1:1416-7054 GCA_964541615.1 uncultured Paludibacter sp. | reverse complement strand
AATGTCTGTATCGGTAGTAATACTAAACTGGAACGGGGAAAAGTATTTGGAGGAGTTTCTTCCATTTCTTCAGGATAGCATTCAGGATATGCCTGAGGCTGAAATCGTAGTTGCTGACAACGGTTCTGAGGATGGCTCTCGTCAATTGATGAAAGATAAATTTCCTGATATTACCACCCTGTTTTTTGAAAAAAATTATGGATTTGCAGGTGGTTATAACCAGGCTCTGAAAGGGTTGAAAACGGATTACTACGTATTGCTGAATTCCGATGTTGAGGTTACAAGAGATTGGTTGCGAGTGCTTTATGATTACATGGAGAGCAATCCAAGTGTTGCAGCCTGTCAACCGAAAATTTTGTCCTATCACAACCGCAAATACTTTGAATATGCCGGAGCCTGTGGTGGATTTATTGACAAATACGGATATCCGTTTTGTCGTGGCAGGATTTTCAGCGAAGTAGAAGAGGATTTGGGGCAGTACAATGACATTAAGGATGTGTTCTGGGCTACTGGTGCTTGTTTGATGATTCGCTCGAAAGATTATTGGAGTGTAGGCGGTTTGGACGAAGAATTTTTTGCTCACCAGGAAGAGATCGACCTATGCTGGCGGTTGAAAAGCCGTGGCAGAAGAATAATTTGTAATCCACAGAGTGTGGTTTATCACATTGGAGGTGGAACATTGAAAACCGAAGATCCACGGAAAACATATCTGAATTTCCGTAACAACCTGCTGATGCTTTATAAAAATCTACCGCAAAAAAGCCTTCACAAAGTATTCAATGTACGTTTTTATCTGGATAATCTGGCCGCTTTTCAGTTTTTTGCCACTGGCAAGTTTCAAAACATGAAAGCAATTACTGATGCACGAACTGATTTTAGAAATATGCAGAGCAGTTTTTCCGCAAAAAGGGACGAGAATATACTCAAATCTGTTCAGTCCACTTTTAAAGAAATTTCCCAAAACAGTATTCTGAATGAATTTTACGTGAAAAGGAATCGGAAGTTCAGCGAGCTGGTTAGAAATGATGAGATATTTGTGGATGAACAGGTCGAAAAAGAAGGAACAAAAGAAAAAGACGAGTGAGCATCTCGTCTTTTTCTTTTGTTTGCAGGGAGAAATTCATTATCCGCATTTAGAGTGTCCGCAATTGTTGCAGGTCAGACATCCTTCCTGATACATCAGCGATTTCTGTCCGCATTCAGGACAAGCTCTTTCTGATAGCTGGGTTCCGTCAGGGATGTATTTTTTCAGAGCTCTTTCCACACCCACTTTCCATGTGTTGATGGATTCGCTGTCGAGTTGCAGGCCTGAAACAAGTTTAATCACCTGATCTATCGGCATTCCGTAACGAAGTACGCCCGAAATCAATTTAGCGTAGTTCCAGAATTCTTTGTCAAATTTGTAAGAAAGACCTTCTACGGTTGTTTTGAAGCCTCTTTTGTTTACAAACTGGAAGTCGTAACGGCTTTGGCCTTCATCGTTTCTGATTTTGATGATTTTTCCTTCTGTAACTGTTTTAGGAAGCATGATTCCATCATCGTCATCGGCAATTCCCGTAAAGATTTCGTAAGGTCTTCCGTCTTTCAGGCCTACAAATGCAATCCATTTATCTTTGTTGTTTTGGAAACGAACGATGTCGCATTTCAATTCAGTAGGTCGTACCAGCGTTTTGTCAATATCATAGCAAACCCGGATTTCTTTATCTTCCTTCTTGTCCTCTTCTTTTTTCTTTTTATCCTCAACAGCAAGAAGAACGCCCGAACGTGAGCCGTCCCGATAAACCGTAACGCCTTTGCAACCGCTTTTCCAGGCCTCTTCGTAAAGCTCGCCTACTAATTCTTCAGAAACATCCGAAGGTAGATTGATGGTTACGCTGATGGAGTGGTCAACCCATTTCTGCACGCGTCCCTGCATCTGCACTTTTTTCAGCCAGTCCACATCATTAGATGTCGCTTTGAAGTAAGGAGATTTTGCAACCAATTCGTCAACTTCATCTTTTGTGTATTTTTTTGTAGTAGGAATGTTGTTTGCTTCCATCCATGTCACGAATTTATGGTGGAACACTACATATTCTTCCCAGGAATCTCCATTTTCATCCGTAAAATCAACGGTCACATTCTTATCGTTCGGATTCACTTTGCGTCTGCGAGTGTACACAGGCATGAATACAGGCTCTATCCCGGAAGTAGTCTGAGTCATGATGCTTGTAGTTCCTGTAGGAGCGATGGTCAGGCATGCAATGTTTCTGCGGCCGTATTTTGTCATGTCTTCATATAGCTGTGGATCAGCTTCGCGGAGACGCTGAATGTACGGATTGTTTTCTTCACGTTTTGAATCGTAGACGGAGAAAGCACCACGTTCTTTGGCCATTGTAACTGAGGAGCGGTAAGCAGAAAGAGCAACAGCTTTGTGAACTTTTTCAGAGAAATCAGTGGCTTCGTCGGTTCCGTAACGCAGTCCAAGTGCAGCCATCATGTCACCTTCGGCAGTTGTGCCAACGCCTGTGCGACGTCCTTGAGAGGTTTTTGTTTTGATTTTCTCCCAAAGTTGTCTCTCCGTGTTTTTGATTTCTTCGTTCTCCGGATCGGAATTAATTTTGCTCAATATTAAATCGATTTTTTCCATTTCCAGATCAATGATATCATCCATAATGCGCTGAGCCAGCTGTACGTGTTTGTCGAAAAGATCGAAATCAAATGAAGCTTCTTTTGTAAAAGGACGATTCACGTATGAATAAAGGTTGATGGCAAGCAGGCGGCAGCTATCGTACGGACAAAGCGGAATTTCACCGCAAGGATTGGTAGAAACTGTGCGGTAACCTAAGTCAGCATAGCAGTCCGGAACTGATTCATTGGTGATTGTATCCCAGAAAAGAACTCCCGGTTCAGCAGACTTCCATGCATTGTGAACAATTTTTTTCCACAATGAATCAGCGTCAATTTCGCGTTTGTACCAGGGATTCTGGCTGTTGATAGGATATTGCTGCGTGTATTTTTTGTGGTTAATGGCTGCATCCATAAATGCATTGTCAATTTTCACAGAAACATTGGCGCCTGTTACTTTCCCGGATTCCATTTTCGCATCAATAAATGACTCAGAATCAGGGTGTTTTATTGAAACACTCAACATCAAAGCTCCACGTCTTCCATCTTGTGCAACCTCACGCGTAGAGTTTGAATATCGTTCCATAAAGGGTACAATACCTGTTGAAGTCAATGCTGAGTTTTTCACCGGAGAACCTTTCGGACGGATGTGTGATAAGTCATGACCAACGCCACCACGGCGTTTCATAAGCTGTACCTGCTCCTCATCAATTTTGATAATGGCTCCGTAGGAGTCAGAATCACCATCAAAACCAATCACAAAGCAATTTGACAGAGAGGCCACCTGGTGGTCGTTGCCGATACCAGTCATAGGGCTTCCTTGCGGAACGATGTAACGGAAATTTCTCAAAAGTTCAAACAGTTCTTCTTTTGACAGCGGGTTAGGATACTTTTCTTCAATACGTGCAATCTCTGAGGCTAATCTCCAATGCATATCATCTGGTGTTTTCTCGTAGATGTTGCCGAATGAATCTTTTAATGCATACTTTGTAGCCCAAACTTTCGCGGCAAGTTCGTCGCCTCGAAAATACTCCAAAGTTGCTTTTTCCACATCACTTTGATTGTAAATTTCTTTTTTCACTTTTTCTTTTATTGGTTTTAATATGTTAGTTTGACTTTTTTGCTGATAAATGTTGCAATTGCAATGTTAGTTATTTTATTTGATATATCACCAATATATTTAATTTATTTCATCTATATTTTAATAAAGTTTTCCAAAATAAAAATTAAAAAGTTTATAGTCAGATAGATAAAGTATGAAAAAAATGAAAAAGTTATCTAAAAAATATATTTGATAAAATTCATGGTATTATATATATTAAGTTTTGGTAAATAAAAATTCATATTTAATTCATTTACTTGTTCTGATTCCTTTCTTACCTGCTGACCCGCTGAACATTATAATGAAAATGAAAAAAACCGATTGTAATTTATTTTTTCAATAAATATTTATTATCTATTGACGAGGATTTGTAACTATTTAATTTATCGTTAGTTGTTTAATTGTTTGTACTGTATTTTTTTGAATATTTATTAATAACAATTATTTAGATTCTCTCCTAATTTAGAAAGTAATTAACTCATAATGTATTAATGATTTTTTTTTTTATGAAATAAATTATTGTTGTCCGCTAAAACCTTAATTTCGCCCTTACAGGGCTTAGTAATTTACCAAGAACTTTATTTCTACCAAAATTACGGCACTATGTGCCTTCGCAAAGCCTCGTAGAGGCGAGATTATGGTAGTATAAGTTCCACCCTGAATAGCAAGCCCCGTAGGGGCGAAACCATTTTATCTTATTGATTATTTGCCATTTGTGCATTTTCACTAATTTTATATCGGACAACAATAGAAATAAATAAACTAATTACAAGGCATCTGTAAGTGAATTAAGAGTTTATCTAGCATTTTTTTGAATTTGTCAAACCTGTTTTCCCATAAAAAACCATATTTTTGTGTAATTTTGCGAAACTTAATTGATATAAATAAGATGAAAACTAAAATCAGAGCAGCCATTGTAGGCTACGGAAACATCGGAAAATCTGTGATGGAAGCCATTGAGGCATCACAAGATTTTGAATTGGCAGGTGTTGTAAGACGCAGCGCGAGTGTAGGATCAGCGCCTAAAGAACTGGAAGGAGTTAAGATCGTTGATGACATTAAAAAACTGGAAGATGTAAAGGTTGCTATACTTTGCACGCCGACTCGGAGCATTTCCGAAAAAGCAAAACACATTCTTGGGTTAGGAATTAATACTGTGGACAGCTACGATATTCACGGCTCAATCTGGGAACTTCGTGCAGAATTGGATGCGGCTGCCAGGGCAAATAATGCCGTATCGATAATTTCAGCAGGTTGGGATCCGGGAAGCGACTCCATTGTCCGCTCGCTGATGGAAGCCGTTGCTCCAAAAGGTGTGACTTACACAAACTTTGGGCCTGGAATGAGCATGGGGCACACAGTGGCTGTAAAAGCCATTGAAGGTGTAAAAAATGCTCTTTCGATGACCATTCCGCTAGGAACCGGAATTCACCGCCGGATGGTGTATGTGGAAATTGAAGATGGTGCAGACTTCAAAGTGATTGAGAATAATATCAAAACTGATGCTTACTTTGCACACGATGAGACTCACGTTTTCCAGGTGAGCTGCGTGGACGATTTGAAAGATATGGGACACGGCGTAAATCTGGTTCGTAAAGGTGTATCCGGAAAAACTCAGAATCAGCTTTTCGAATTCAACATGAAAATCAACAATCCTGCTCTTACGGCGCAAGTTTTGGTGGCATGTGCCAGGGCTACCTTCAAACAAAATCCCGGTGCTTACACGATGATTGAAATTCCGGTCATTGATATGCTGTTCGGCGAAAAAGAAAGTTTGATCAGAAAATTGGTCTAAGATTGTTGATGTCAATGTGGCAATGTACTAATGTGATAATTCCGTTTTACGGAATGTCCGCTTCGCTACCATGTGCTAATGTTTTATTCTAATCAACCATTTACCCATTAAACTACTCAACTACTTAACTACTTAAC
>CAZIRA010000017.1:0-1316 GCA_964541615.1 uncultured Paludibacter sp. | reverse complement strand
AACTACTTAACTACTTAACCAATAACCCATGCCCGATCAAGCAATTAACAACAAACAGTATAAATACATTCTGATAGCATTGCTTTTGGTAACAGGATTTATCATTTTTAAGCAAATGCGCCCCTATTTGGGAGGATTTCTGGGTGCTTTTACCATTTATATCATCCTGCGCGGACAACTAAAATATTTGGTAGAGAAAAAAAAATGGAACAAAGGCCTCGCAGCAACAGCGCTGATGTTTGAAGCACTGTTGTTGTTTCTGCTGCCTCTTACGGGCATTGCAATTTTGGTAGTAAATAAATTATCTGGCATTTCCATTGACCTGGATGCGATAAAACTAGGTGTTACTAATTTTCTCACAAAAATTGAGACACGTTTCGGTTTTGATATTGGGAATCTGGATTTCTTGTCATTTCTGCCGAAATTAGGAACCGATCTTGTACAGATTCTTGCCGCCAATTCCTATTCCTTTATCATCAATTTTGTGGTAATACTTTTTGTGCTCTATTTCATGCTGTACAGCTACCGAGAGTTTGAAAATATGATTCGGGAAGTACTTCCGTTTAATACAAAAAATAAAAAAGTCTTTATACAGGAAACACGAGCTATTATCCAGGCAAATGCTATCGGCATTCCATTGCTGGCAATCATACAAGGGATAATAGCCTATTTCGGCTACCTGATTTTTGGAGTAGATAGCCCAATAATGTATGCAATCCTCACGGCATTTGCCTCTATACTGCCCCTGGTGGGAACGGCCATTGTGTACATCCCTCTGAGCATCGGCTTTTTTATCAATGATGAATATGGAGCAGCCATCGGGCTTACGCTTTACGGAGTGCTGATTATAGGAAGTATTGACAATGTGGTGCGATTCATTCTTCAAAAACAACTGGCTGATATTCATCCTCTTATCACTGTTTTCGGGGTGCTGTTGGGAATTCCTCTTTTTGGATTTTGGGGAGTAGTTTTCGGACCACTGATTCTATCGCTCTTTATGCTGTTTTTTGACATGTACCGTTATGATTATGTCCCGGGCTCAACCGTAAAACTGCATCCGGACAAGGAAAAAGAAAAACTTGATTTCCAAAAAATCAGAAACGACATTAAACAGCATCGTTCTTTGAAGAAGGTTGTGGATAATGATGAGAAGAAGGATGAGAATAAGGATTTACAAAAGTAGAAAGATATAATTCCATTTCCCGGATTTTTCGCTCGAATAAAAGAAGTCATTTCTGTACATTGGATAAAAGCAACAGTTTTCAGCTGTTGCTTTTACTGTTTTAAAAATGCCATTTCCTTGTGTTTTTTTATTA
>CAZIRA010000016.1:33865-35887 GCA_964541615.1 uncultured Paludibacter sp. | reverse complement strand
TAAATCCTTATGGTATTTAAAAGTGTGATTGCAATACTTGTACCGATTTAGCGGTATCACACCGACCAGCGCTGTTATTTACTGATTTATTCAATATATCGGATAGGATGGGGGGATATTTGTTCTGAGAATCCCTTCTATCACATTAAATTATCCTTTTTTCATTAAAATGAGCACAGAATTATTAGTTAAAATATGTATATAAGTATTGACAAAATGTTACTCTTCAATTATCTTTACATAGCTATTATTAACCTCAAAACATTAGATTAAAATTATGATTAAAAAAAACCAACTCTTCAAGGCGATGCTTATTGTTCCGCTCCTTGTCGCATTTATCGCGTGCGAAAGTATCAAGGAAAATCTGGCTGTAACTGTGCCCATCAACAACAAAGAATTAGAATTTGAAGTTGGTGAAACTATGATGATGGTTCCCGGCAAGTCCGAGCTACCGTCTGCATCCTATGCCGAAAATGTGCTTTTGGACAGAACTTTTGGCGTTAACGTAGCTTCCGAAGCTGAAAAATTGGGATATGATTTTGATCAAATTATTGAATTTGTGATTTCTGCAGCTAGTATAGAGTTAGTAGAACCTCTTGGCTATGATATGAGTCAATTCAATAATATCAAACTTTATTTTGACGATCGGACTAAGTTGGTAGCGCAAGCTGATAAAGTGGAAGGCGGCAAAGTAACCATCAAAATAGTGAACGGAAATTTACTTGATAAGCTTAAGCAAGATGAATTGCACGTGATAATAACGGGTGATAAAGTGCCTGCCGGAAAAGCCAAACTAAAACTAATTTCAAGCTATAAAGCTAAAATTAAAATATTCAAGTAACAGCTCAACTCTAAAAAAGCCTTTTTCTTTGTTGAGTAAAAGGCTTTTTTTTAGAATCTGAATTTCTGGTAAGTCAAAATATTGTCGTATCCATCAGGTGTTTTTATCCAGTTTTTGAGAAAACCGTGCAGTTCGTAATCCTTTTCAAATAATTTTCGGCTGGCTTGATTGCTTTCAGCTATCTGAACATAAAGCTGATTTATTTTTAGAAAATTAAAAACATAATCTTCCACCAGCTTCAGGCTTTGTGAGGCATAGCCTTTTCCCTGAAACTCTTCTGACACAAAAAGTCCAAGCGCCACACGGCCGTGGTGCAAGTCAAAATCAAACAAATCAACAGTTCCAACTACGTTTCCAGTGTTTTTATCCTGCATCATCAGACGAAGCGAACCGTCGGAATAGATATCGTTTTTGGACTGAGAAATGTACTCTCTAAGCTGAAACTTTGAATAAGGAGCACGTGTATTCCCGGCATTCCAAAACGAGGAATCATTTTCCCACAGGTACAATAATTCCAGGTCTTCAGGCTCCAAAGCGCGCAAACGAATATTATGAGATTCTAAGAAAGTCAATTGGTTAAGTGGTTGAATGGTTAAGTGGTTGAATGGTTGATTTGATTTGTTTTATCATACCTTTCTGTTCGTTCCTCACTTTGGTCTTTTATGTGGATATTGATTTACCGCACACATCATTCTTCCCTACTATAAAAAAATAAATCATTCCTTATAGCTTCCCCTTTGTGGGGGGGAGGAAAAACCCGAAGGGAATAGTGGCTTGTTATGTGTTTCTCACTCAAACGAAAGATAAGGTTCCAGTCTTTGCCAATCATCCGCTGAAAATTCTTCCAAATGTTTTAGTTGGTTAATGTTTTTTAATTCTACTTTCTTCCTTCTATACTCATAAATGGCTTTTGCCCGCTGGAAAGTTTTGATGTAAGGATGATTTTTCATTTTTTCAATGCTCGCTTTATTCACGTCGATTTTAGTAATCTGCGATTCGTCAACATCAAGAAATGGACTGATTTTTTCAAACGTTTCGTCAGTCATTCCCCAAACTTCTTTTAATTGGTCGACCGAATGATATCCTCCCAGTATTTTCCGATAGCTTACAATCCGCCTCGCAAACACAGTTCCTACTCCACGGATCTGCTTCAATATCGTTGTATCAGCAGAATTCAAATC
>CAZIRA010000016.1:29299-33765 GCA_964541615.1 uncultured Paludibacter sp. | reverse complement strand
CGGTATTGAAACGGATAAAATTCACGTTCTGTCCGTTGCGATCTCTCCTTTTCAAGCAATCCGGCTTTGAACTCTTCTGCCTCTCGCAGGAAGTCAGATTCATCGCTTTCTTCACGTGATTTTACCACATACGGCATCAGCAAAACAGAAGCGAAAGCCAATACGATCAGTCCTAACAGAATGAGTATCCCTATTCTCTGTGTTCTGTTGAAATAAAAGAATTGTTTCCACATGGTTTTTGGTTGAGTGGTTAGATAGTATAATCTAAAAAATTACTGAAACCTTGTTTCATCAAGGAAACAAACATAGCAATAAATTATGAAAAACCAAACAAATCAACCATTCAACAACCAATTACCTTGCTAATAAGCCCTTGCAAAAACCACTCGTTGTGCAGACGGTTTGCCGGAAACCATGCAGACTCCGGGCGTTTTGTCGCCTTCCAACGGAATACAGCGAATGGTTGCCTTGGTGTCTTCTTTGATTTTTTCTTCGGTTTCGGGCGTGCCGTCCCAGTGGCAGAGAAGGAATCCGCCTTTTTCGATTTCCACTTTGAAATCATCGTAAGAATCCACTTCACGTGTCATTGCAGTGCGGTAATCCAATGCTTTTTGGAAAATATTTGCCTGGATTTCATTCAGTAAATTCCGGATAAACACCTCGATTCCTTCCATGGAAACAGTTTCTTTGGTCAATGTATCCCGGCGTGCCACTTCCACGGTACCGTTTTCAAGGTCACGGGCACCCATTGCCAGGCGCACAGGAACACCTTTAAGTTCGTATTCAGCAAATTTCCACCCCGGTTTCTTTTGGTCGTTATCATCGTATTTCACAGTGATTCCCATTGCTCTTAATTTGGCAGTGATTTCTTTCACTTTTTCAGTAACGGCTTGCAGTTGCTCTTCGTTTCTGTAAATTGGAACGATAACTACCTGATACGGGGCGAGATTTGGAGGAAGTACCAATCCGTTATCATCGGAGTGGGTCATAATCAGCGCTCCCATCAAACGGGTAGAAACGCCCCAGGAAGTAGCCCAGACGTGCTCTTGCTGATTTTCTTTGTTTACAAAAGTAACATCAAATGCTTTGGCAAAATTTTGTCCCAAGAAGTGGGAAGTTCCGGCCTGCAACGCTTTTCCGTCCTGCATCAATGCTTCGATACAGTATGTTTCAATGGCTCCGGCAAAACGCTCGTTGGCTGATTTCAAACCGCGCCAAACAGGAACTGCCATGAAATTTTCTGCAAAATCAGCATATACATGGAGCATTCTTTCAGCTTCTTCAATCGCTTCTTTTTCGGTTGAATGCGCCGTGTGACCTTCCTGCCACAGAAATTCTGCCGTACGTAAAAACAGTCGGGTACGCATTTCCCAGCGCACCACGTTTGCCCATTGATTGATCAAAAGAGGCAGGTCACGGTAGGATTGAATCCAGTTGCGATAGGTGTTCCAGATGATGGTTTCGGAAGTGGGACGAACCACCAGCTCTTCTTCTAATTTTGCTTCCGGATCCACAATTAACCCCTGACCGTTCGGGTCTTGTTTCAATCGGTGGTGCGTTACCACAGCACATTCTTTCGCAAAACCTTCCACGTGCTCAGCTTCCTTGCTCAAAAACGATTTAGGAATAAACAACGGGAAATAGGCATTTACGTGGCCGGTTTCCTTGAACATACGATCCAGTTCAGCCTGCATTTTTTCCCAGATAGCGTATCCGTACGGTTTAATCACCATACAACCCCGCACGGCAGATGTTTCCGCCAAATCCGCTTTTATCACTAATTCATTGTACCACTGCGAGTAATCCACATCACGAGAAGTGAGTTCCTTTATTTCTACTTTTGCCATAAAAACTATTTACGATTTACGATTTTACAAATCATGAATGAAAGTTCATGCGAACCAACGTAATAAACGTGCTTTGCATGAATATTCTTGTTCATATTTCTGATTTCTAACTTCTGATTTCTAACTTTTAAGAGTGCAAAGATAAGAATTTTTTGAGAGGAAAATAAAAAATACTTACAATCTGTATGCATGTGGAATTGCGGAATAATTTTTGTACATTTGCAAATACACAAATAACGCGAGAATCAATGGAAGTTATTGCAAGAATAGATACAAGTACGCCCGCAGGAAGAAAAGCTTTGCGAAAAATATCTTCTATTAAAGAAGGTGTTACGCTCGAATTTCCGTCTCCCGACTATTCTTTGGAGAATTTGGAGGATAATGTAGATCGTGTTTTTGAGAAATTAGCTCAAAGGCTGAACGAACATTACAGCACCAAATATGAATTGAATTGAATGTTTACAAAATTCATATTTCTGAAAGTGCGCAAGATGATTTAGATGATTTGTATTTTACCATTTTATTGGATTTTAAAGCACCATAAACGGCATTTAAATATCTGCAGGAGCTCAAAGATACTATTAAATCTCTTTCAAAAAATACAGAATCATACCAGATTCAAACGCATAAATCATTAAGAAAATATGGAATTAATGTTCATAGTATAAATTATAAAAAAGTTACGGCTATTTATACCGTCCATGCCAATTTAGTTTACATTCACCGCATAATTCCACAAAATTTGATTGTAGAAAAATAAATTTTGCACTTTTATCCCTGCACTTTGCCGGGATTTCTTTATAAAAAATCTATTGTATTACTTATGAAAACAGCCATCGTCATTGGTTCCACCGGATTGGTGGGGACACAGTTAATCAGCCAGTTACTTGAAATTTCGGATTATTCTGAGGTTATTTCGCTGGTCAGGCGGAAAAGCGGAATTGAGCATCCGAAGCTAACTGAGCATGTGGTGGATTTTGACAGACCGAACAGCTGGAAAGAACTCGTAAAGGGTGATGTGCTGTTTTCTACCATGGGCACAACTATCAAAACAGCCGGCACGCAGGCTAATCAGTTCAAAGTAGATTACACGTATCAATACGAAACTGCACGCATTGCAAGCGAAAACGGCGTTCCGGTTTATGTGCTGGTTTCATCGGCAGGCGCCAATGCCAAATCTTTTGTTTTTTACTCTCGGATAAAAGGAAAACTTGAAGATGACGTGAAGAAATTACCTTTCAAAACTGTGCAAATTCTTCAACCCGGACCACTTGACGGCGATAGAAAGGAAGACAGGAAAGCTGAAAAGCAAAGTCTGAAATTTATCTATTTTCTCAATAAAATAGGACTTTTCAAGAAATACCGCCCCATCCAGGGATACGAAGTTGCCCGGTTTATGATTGCTGTAGTCGAAAAACCAAATTCAGGAGTGTATAAGCTGGATGAGTTATTTAATCTATAATATGCTGTTGGTGAACTAACTAAGCAGCTGTCAATTGCAATTGACTGCTACTTAAAAACAAAACATTCAACATTTTATGTTTATTTAACAAACCTGATGTTGCGTTTTGATAGTTAAAATCATCATATATGTAATTGCTTAAAAGAAAACACAATGAAAAAATCAGTTTACATACTTTCCATTGTAGCATCCTTGCTATTAGTTTTTATCTTTAAACTCATGTAATAAAAACGAATATTTTAGAGGATATGAGATAGGTTATCTCAAAAACCTGACTGGTTTTGATGGATGTGGTTGGATAATTGAATTGACAGATGGACAAAAACTGGAACCAACGAATTTAGGTGATTACGAAATTCCGTTCAAAGAAAATCAAAAAGTTTTTATTCAGTATAGAATTCCTAAGGATATTGGAAGTATTTGCATGGTAGGAAAGGTTGTTGAAATTACAAATTTAAAACTTCCTTAAAAATTGTTTTCAGTCGGTTAAAAACCGACTGTCTCTTTACCAAATCTCTTCTCTGATCTCCTCATACCTATCAAAAACTCTATCCGCACCGGCTTCTATCAGCACTTCGCGCGGTAATGAGGTGGTCAGTCCGAAAACGATGCATCCGGCTGCTTTTCCGGCTTTTATACCGTTTACTGAGTCTTCGATAACGAGCGTGGTTTCTTTTTCGCCACCCGTCCGCTCCAAACCCAATAAGTACGGCGCTGGTTTTGGTTTGTGCTCGGTGGTATCTTCTTCACAAACCACGATGTCAAAGTAATTTTGAAAAGGGAAGATTTCGCCTACCATCTCCATTGTGGCTTGTGATGAGGAAGTGACTATAGCTCGCGGGATTTTTTTCCGAATGACAATATCAATGAAATCGAGAAAGCCGTCGATGGGTTGGAGTTCGTGAATAATCCGTTCAAAAATCTTGTTTTTCTGGTCAAGCAGGTAATCCAAATCAAAACTACTATTCAGATTATCAATTACATACCGATAAAACGACGAATCACTTTTACCTACAAATTGTCCCAACAAATCATCGGGATAGCTGATTCCGTGATTGGTCAACACCTCACCCAACGCCCTTAAATGCAGGCTCTCAGAGTCAACGACTACTCCGTCAAAATCAAAAAGAAAGGTTTTTATTTGCATAATAAAGGCC
>CAZIRA010000016.1:7333-29199 GCA_964541615.1 uncultured Paludibacter sp. | reverse complement strand
CTCTACATCAATTTTTTATACCGTATTCGTTTCGGTTCCACATCACCCAGCCGTTTTTTCTTGTTTTCTTCGTATTCGGAATAGTTTCCATCGAATACAAACACCTGAGAATCACCTTCAAAGGCGATGATGTGCGTACAGATTCTATCCAAAAACCAGCGGTCGTGGCTGATAACTACGGCACATCCTGCAAAACTTTCCAATCCCTCTTCCAGCGCACGAAGTGTATTTACATCAATGTCGTTGGTAGGCTCGTCGAGAAGGAGGACGTTAGCTTCGGATTTTAGGGTTAGCGACAGATGTAGTCGATTTCTTTCACCGCCGGAAAGTATTCCGCACAGTTTTTCCTGATCGGCTCCGGTAAAGTTAAATCTCGAGAGATAAGCACGGGCATTGATTTCGCGACCTCCTACGCGAATAAACTCGGTGCCTCCCGAAACGGTTTGATAGACTGTTTTCTTCGGGTCAATATCTGCGTGCGACTGGTCAACGTAACCGATTTTCACGGTTTCACCCACTTCAAACGTACCTTTATCAGCGTTTTCAATTCCCATCATCATACGGAAAAGCGTGGTTTTACCAGCGCCATTTGGTCCGATGATTCCCACAATACCGTTGGGTGGAAGCGTAAAATTCAGATTTTCAAAAAGTAGTTTATCGCCGAATGCTTTTGAAACGCCGAGCGCTTCGACTACTTTATTTCCCAATCTCGGCCCGTTCGGAATAAAAAGTTCCAGTTTTTCTTCGCGCTCTTTCTGGTCTTCGTTCAGCAAGCGGTCGTAAGCTTCCAGACGTGCCTTTCCTTTTGCCTGTCGGGCTCTCGGAGCCATGCGCACCCATTCCAGTTCGCGTTCCAATGTTTTGCGGCGCTTGCTGGCCTGCTTTTCTTCCATCGCCATGCGGGTAGTTTTCTGCTCCAGCCACGAAGAGTAATTTCCTTTCCATGGTATGCCTTCTCCCCTATCCAGTTCCAGAATCCACCCTGCTACATTATCCAGGAAATAACGGTCGTGTGTGATGGCAATAACAGTTCCTGCGTAGTTGTGCAAGTGCTGTTCCAGCCATTCTACCGATTCGGCATCCAGGTGGTTGGTCGGCTCATCGAGAAGCAGAATATCCGGCTGACGAAGCAGCAACCGGCACAAGGCCACCCGGCGAAGCTCACCTCCCGAAAGGTTTTTAATCAAAGCATCTTCCGGTGGACAACGAAGCGCATCCATAGCTCGCTCCAGTTTATTATCCAGATTCCACGCATCAGCGTGGTCAAGCAGTTCCTGCAATTCTCCCTGACGGGCTATTAACTTGTCAAAATCCGCATCAGGCTCAGCAAATTGTTCATTAATGCGGTCATATTCGGCCAGCATATCCACCACTTCCTGCGTACCTTCCTGTACTATTTCTTTCACGGTTTTGGTATTATCCAGCTTTGGTTCCTGCTCCAGATAACCCACGGAATATCCGGGTGAGAAAACTACATTTCCTTCGTAGTTGGATTCTACTCCGGCAATAATTTTCAGCAAAGTCGATTTACCGGAACCGTTGAGACCGATAATACCAATTTTTGCGCCATAGAAAAAGGAGAGGTAAATATTGTTGAGAACCCGTTTTTGGGGAGGAAAAGTTTTGGAAACTCCCACCATGGAGAAAATAATTTTTTTTTCGTCGGACATATTTTTTTTGACTGTTAGATTGTTAGATAATAGACTTTCAGACGGATGACCGAAGACCGAAAACAGATGACGTTCGATAGTTCGGATGGCAATTTATCCTACAAAGATACGAGAAAAAGGAACAAAAAACAACCTGATTTTGTTACCTTTGCAACTTCAAATGAAAAAAACGCTTCTAATCATATTTGGCTCTATCAGCTTTGTGCTTGGGATAATTGGGATTTTTCTACCCATAATTCCTACTACGCCGTTTTTGTTGCTTTCGGCCGGACTTTTTGCAAAAAGTTCTGAAAAACTGTACAACTGGCTGATGAATCACAAGATTTTTGGAAATTATATTCGAAATTTCAGGGAAGATAAAGCCATTCCTCTGAAAGGAAAAGTGATTGCCATTTCCACGATGTGGATTTTTATGCTTTACAGTATTTTCTTTATTGTGAATGAAAAGTGGTACCTGCAGGTGCTTTTGGGAAGCATTGCTTTAGCGGTGACCATTCATATTTTGTCCTATAGAACCAAAAAAAAATCCCCGAAACTGAATTCTGAGGATCCACAACAACCTGATTGAAACACCATTCTTCTTTCACCAAAAATCTTACTCCATTTTATTCCTAATCATTTGTTTCAGAGCACAATCGCAGTCGCATCCATCTTGTTCGAGCAATCCGCTGCGTTTCAGATATTCATACTCTTTTTCAAACCTTTCGGTAAAAACTCCGGCACCTAATTCAGCCTCAATCTGCTTTTGAGTCCACCATTTTGTTAAATAAACTTCACCTTCCTGTGGTTGAATACCATCTGATTTGCAGAGCACAAAGAGATAGATGTACTGATTGCTGAATTTTCCATGATAAATATAATTGGTGAGGAAAAGGTACTTCAGCGGCTCGATTTGGTAAAGTTTCCGTGTGAATTTTTTCAACGCCATAATGATCGATTCCGACATACGCACCTGCCTGCTGATCGATGCATCCCAATGAAGCGGTTCGGATCTGTCGTTAGGGTTCCTTTGTTGAAGGAAAATTTTACCATTTTCAATAAAATAAAGTCGGACAACCGGATGCATCAACCTGCTTTCGCTTTCTGTACCCGGCTGATACTGAACGCTTCCTGTTACTTTTCCTTCTTCATCCACCACCGGAAGCCAATCTTCATTTATCAGGCGGTTTCGAACGATAAAAACCCGGATTGTTTCAAAAATTCCAATAAAACCTACTCCAAAGGCGTAGCAATATTTAACGATATTGAGTAGTTTATCCTGATTAGGAGCATTTAGTGCTTCTAAAACAAGTGCTACCAGCAGGTAAAACAACGTTATCATCATCAGGATTTTTGCCACGCGGAACAGCTCATTTTCATTGTTTGACAAGGGAAGTTCGTGCGGAAGTGTTTTATAGGCGATTTTTCCCAGCGATTTTTTTTGAAAAATCATGATTGTCAGCAAAATGAAGAACACCAATTCATCCACGTAGCCGAACACAGGCAGAATCTCTGATGCAATTGTCGAGAGTAATCCTACAATCAAATAGCCCACAGCAAGTACGCCATGCCAAATAAACATCCGTCTGTACTGAAAATAGACGTAAAAAACCAATGCAAAAGCAACCGGAAATGAGATTTTCCAGGCATTGTTCAAACCCCAAAAATCATCCACAACTATAAACACCAGCGTAGGCAGAAAATAGAGTATGGGGTTATAAAATGATTCGCTTATTTGCTTTTTGAGACTTTGCATTCAGTTTAAAAAAATAAAAATCCTTAATCTATTTCAATAAACAAAATAGATTAAGGATAGTTCAGTATTTAAGAAAGTTGAATAGTAATTAGTTAAACAGTTGCCTGCTAATCTGCAACCATTACTCAAAAACTAATCATTAAACTCCATCATCCGGCTGATATATTTTCCGATGATGTCAAATTCGATGTTCACGTATGTGCCAGCTTTTATTTGGTGGAAGTTGGTAAATTCATAGGTGTAAGGTATTATTGCCACTTTGAATGAATTGTTAGTTGGTTCCACTACGGTGAGGCTTACGCCGTTTACAGTCACAGAGCCCTTGTCAACGGTCATGTAACCTTTGCGGGCTTTTACAGGATCAAATTCGTACTCAAACGTATAATACCAGCTTCCGTCCGCTTCTTCTACGTTTTTACATATTGCAGTCTGATCCACGTGTCCCTGAACAATGTGACCATCCAGCCGGCCATTCATCATCATGCTCCGTTCCAGGTTTACTTTGTCGCCTACTTTCAGCTTCCCGAGATTGGAAAGATTCAGCGTTTCTTTGATAGCCGTAACGGTGTAGGTGTTGTCCGTTTTTTTCACTACCGTGAGGCAAACTCCGTTGTGAGATACGCTCTGATCAATCTTCAACTCATTGACAAACGAACAAGTCATCGTAATGTGCAGGTTTTCCTGCTCTTTTTCCAGTGCAACGACAGTTGCAGCTTCTTCTACAATTCCTGAAAACATTATATTTTTTTTAAAATGGTTTAATCGGGATTCTTTTTTTACTTAAATAAATCTTTTGCTTTTTTCCAGAATGTGGAAGGGAAACTCACTTCGCTTCCTTTGCTGTTCACATCCAGTGAAACATTGGCACCCAGCAACAACGGATAATTATCATCTACGTGTCCGGCCGAAAAATTGAAGCAAACCGGATAGCTGTAATCTTTCACTGCATTGGCAATGATTTCGTAAATAGTCGCATTCATATCCGGGTCTTCTTCGGTATCTGAAAACTGCCCTACGATCAGGCCTGAAATTTGTGCCAAAGCACCGCTGATACGCAGATTCTGCATCATACGGTCTATCTGATACGGTTTTTCGCCCACATCTTCGATAAAAAGGATGGAACCGCTGTATGGCAGGTCAAAAGGTGTGGAACGCATTCCCAGAAAGACCGAGAGATTACCGCCAACGAGCTTTCCTTTGGCTTTTCCAAAACGGTTATTCGGATCGGCTATTACTTTGTAGTTCGGGAAATTGCCTTTCAGTATGTTTTGGAGCAATACGAGAGGTTGCGAGTTGTTGGGAAGTTCGCTCAGTTGCTTTGCCATGCCTCCGTGGATGGACGAATAGCCTGTTTTCAGCAATGCCTCGTGCAAAATGGTGATATCGCTGAAACCAATAATCCATTTTGGACTTTCCAAAAATCGCGAAAAATTGATTTTATCAATTATCTGTGCCAAACCGTATCCACCGCGGCTACAAAGTATGGCTTTCACGCCGGGATCATCCAATGCCTGCTGTAAATCGGTAAACCGCTCTTGCTCATTGCCGGCAAAACGGCCGTAAACCGTACGGGTAAACATCCCTTCGGTAGGACGGTATCCCCAGCTGACCAATTGTGACTTTGCACCATCAATGAGCGTAGGGTCGATATTTCCGGCAGGAGAAATGATGCGCACTTCATCGCCGGGTTTGAGAAAATCGGGGAATTTTGAGGCCATAGGTGATTGTTTTATTTACGATTTTGCAATTTACTATTTGTGATTGGAAGTACAAAAATAGAGATTTTTCATGAAAATTGAAAATGGAAATTTTATTTCTGCAAAGGAATCATTAAAAGCACACACAAAACAAAGCAAAAAAAAGATTGCCGATCATCAGCAATCTTTTTTAATAAATTCTCAAAAATGTGCTTATTTGGTCTTTTTGCCCCAATAAGTTGTATTCGAGGATTTTCCAATTCCAGCATATACGAAAGTTATTCTCCGCGGTGAGGCTTCCCAATCTACTTCACGTTCCACACATACAATCACATTCCCCAACGTAAGCTGTTTTTTAGCAGCATCATAACTCCAGTTTCCTGTTAAAGCACCCGACATGGTGCCATCAGCTTTCAGAGTAAGAGCAGCAGCTCCATTCTGCTGTGCGTAGGTGTACTTCAGGTTGATATGCTCCCAGGTACCTGCGAGGGAGTCTTTTGTTATCGTTCCGAAATCCGGTACGGCGGCGTAACGTTCAGGCAGAGCAATTGGCCAAAGATTATCCGATTCGCTTGCTGATGCCGGACACCACACAATTCGACGAACATGCCCCATCATAATGGCATTGGAATATGCATTTCCACCAACATTTGCAGGCAATCTTCCCTGCGACATATAAAACCACTCGTTCGTATTTTCTTTTTTGAAAATTCCGCAGTGAGAAATTCCAACCCAGCCTGAACTTAAATTGAATTTGTAAGGATGTGTTACAATCGGATAACTGTCACCACTGCCTGCAGTAAAATTGCGTCCGTTGATGTCGAGATACGGACCTTCGATATTGGCACTTCTCACCACACGGGTATTATAAGGCACATCCAGTCCATCGTAAGCCATAAAAAGATAATAGAAGCCATCCTTGTAAATGATCTCAGGGGCTTCACTTCCCTGCCAGCGAGAAGTAGCAGTGCGTGTGCCAATTCTTACACCATAACGAGCAGTAAGCTCACTTACACTATTGGCATAAGGCTCACCTTGTTTGTTGAGTGATTTTCCGGTAGTTGCATCCACTTGCATCAGTGCAAATCCACTATGCCAGGAGCCGTAAATAAGATAATGCTTTCCTTCCGGAGTTACAATGTATGTCGGGTCAATGGCATTGTAGTAGAAATAGGCGCTCCAGTCATTAAGACTCGTACGGCTGAAATTTTTTCCACGATCAGAGGAGGAGCAAGTCACGTATCCCTTGTCAACCCACACGGCACCAGCCGGATCGGTGGATTCACACATACCGATAAAAGCACGCTCGCCCCAGCTTCCATCAAAATTGGCTGCTGTAGCAGGTTTTCCGGTTTTAATGTAATTATCAATAATGATGCAGTAATACATCCGGAGGATATCCTGACCGCCAACATTGACTTTTCTTACTACCGGAGCCCAGTAACCATAGACAATATTTTCTTTGGCAATAGTCACCAATCCCATGCGCGTGCGAATGGCATTGAGCGAATCGGCTACCCAGGCAGGCGGATCATAAAACGGACCGCCAACCCATTCCCAGTTGACTAAGTCAGTTGACCTTTTTCCCTGAAAATGTCCATGTCCACCAGCTTCATTTCCATAAGAGGCATCTGTGCCATACATATAATAATGACCTTTGTAGTAGGCTACAGATGGGTCGTGAACGTTGGCTAAGTTCCATTTATTCCGGTTTGTCCAGGATGAAATGGAAGAGTAATCGTCAGCGTATGTTGGTATAGTAAAACCTGTAACTGGCGGATCAGGTTTGTCTCCGCCTGGATCTGGTTCTTCTTTTTCGCAGCCCACATACGTCAACGTAGTAAAGCAGATAAATAATATCAGCAGATGCTTAAGTTTCATGAGTGAAAAGATTGTTTTTGGCAATATGAATTATTCAATCTCAAAGATACTGAGATCTATTCATATTTAGATGTTTGAATAAAGAAACTTCCTTATCTAAGTGCAAAAAACAGGCCGATAAAGAAGTTTCTTTTCTATAATTTATTATTTATTTTGACAACCGGACGGATATTCCATCTGGCTTTGAAAGCCGGTCCGTTATCTTCATTCTTGTTGGCTGAGTTACCCACCAAATTTGGATTAGAATTCAGGGTTGATTGAAATATTGGAAAATATTCATGTCCTTTGTAATAGTATTTGAAGGATGAATCATCGGCTGTTTCGGCGGTCAGCAAATCTGTTGAAGCTTTGCCGTCACGTTTATAGAATCCGTGTTCAACCAATTGATTCAAACGATCTGAATCGTAGAAGAATCCCCAGCGGAGCAGGTCAATTCCACGGCCATTTTCACAACCGAATTCTTTTGGACGTTCTACATTGGCAATCTGTTCGAAAAGTGCATCAGCCGACGGGAAATCAGATAACTTCAGGTCTTTAAGAGCTACGCGACGACGAACAAGATTAATATAATCAATGGCAGTCTGAGTTGGTCCGTTGATTTCGTTTTCGCATTCAGCAGCACGCAGCAGCACATCGCTGTAGCGCATCAAACGAAGATTGATTCCGCAATGCAGCCCATTGGTTATGTCTGTATAAATGTTGTTTCTTGCATTAGTAAATTTTGCAATGGAAATTCCTCCCTGTGCAATATTTGAAAGCGGAGTTTCAGTAATTTCTTTTTGATAAATTCTGTTTTCACGCGGATCACCGTTAGGATAAGCTGCGGTTTTCAAACCGGTGTACGAGCCATATTCGCTTTCAAATGTCACCAAAGTCCAATACAAGCGAGGATCAAGACGCCCGTCTGTGCTCTTTTCATTTTTGAACAGGTTGTAAAGCCACGGTGCGCCAGCCAGGTCGCCCCAGCTTCCCAATATTTGTGATGCATAATTACTTTCAACGGCATGACCCTGCGAAGCCTGAGAGCTGATATTTACCGGAGTCCACTCTTCATCCGTACCACCGGTTCCATAATCCATAAATTGTACTTCGAATAGAGACTCAACATTATTTTCATAAGCCGCACCTTCTTTGAAGTTGTCGCCAAAGTCTTTTGTAAGCTCATATCGACCGTAGTTTCCTGCAATGATATCTTTCAAAACTGTATAAGCTTCAGGAAATTTATGACGGAACATCAACGCACGAGCCAGATATCCGGCTGCCGATCCACTTGTAGCACGTCCTTTTGCCCATTCACCGCCTTTATCGCGCGATGGCAACATTTGCATGGCTTTTGTGAGGTCAGTTTCAATTTGATCAAAAACTAAATCTTGCTGAGCAACTCCATCTTGCTCCGGTTTATTGGAAGCATACATGGTGTTAATGTCAGAATAGGATGCGTAATCCGTGATCAACGGAACAGCTTGATAGTAAGTTGCCAAATGATAATAAGCCAACGCCCTCAGAAACAGAGCTTGTCCTGCAATTTGATTGTAAGACTCTTGTGACATCTTAACTTTATCCACTTTTGACAATACAAAGTTTGTGCGGTTTACCACGTGGTAATTGTCACGCCAAATCCATTCATCACCGATTCCGATTGTACCGGGAGAATTAAGGTTATCGTACTCCAGATACCATTGCTGGGATGAGTTCCAGACTTCGTCGCCGCGCACGGCATCCAAGGTGTAGCCAACGCGTGCGAATGTACCTTCAAGGCGGATACGATTATAACAAGCTATAATAGCTTCCTGGAGGTCAGACTCCGTATTTCCAAAATCATAGGTGGTCTGGCTATTTGGGTTCTGAACATCGAGTTGGTTGTTGCAGGCAGATAATCCTGCAATAATTACCAACATTGTTAGAATTTTATTAAAATTTTTCATACGAATATTTTTTATTTTTTTTATTATTGCCGTATAGAACACGCCATCAATCTTCAACATCATGAGTAAAAGTTTGTTTTAATGGCTGTTTCATATATTTGTTTTTTTAGAATAGTGATTATTAGAATGAAAAACGTCCTCCAAACATAACTGATCTTGGTGTAGGGTACGAAGCGTAATTAAAACCGGGAGTAAATGTTCCGCCGGCAAAGTCAACATTATAACCTACATATTTAGATATTGTCGCCACATTTTGAGCAGAGACAAACACTCTTACACCACGTAAATAGTTTCCAAAGATCTTGTCAGAGAAATTATAACCAAATTCGATATTGGCTATTTTCAAATAAGATGCATCTTGCAGATAACGGCTGCTGAACATGTCATTCGTAACTGCTCCCATCGATTTATAGGCTATACGAGGAACATCGGTATTAGGATTTTCCGGTGTCCAGGCATTCAGCAGCCTAACGTCTTTGTTGTTTGCTCCGTAAGAGCTTCTAAGCATCACATCCACGAAGTCAACTGCTTTGAATCCTGCAGCTCCGTGAGTTGCAATACTCAAATCGAAGCCGTTCCATTCTGCCCGAGCATTCAATCCGTAATGAAATTTTGCTAAACCGCTGCCCAGGTAAGTTTGGTCCAGATTTGTAATTTCTCCATCTTTATCCAAATCGGCATAGATCACATCGCCGGGTTGTGCTCCGGGTTGATTAATGTAAATACCTTCGGCATTCATCCGGTTGTCAATTTCAGCCTGCGATTGGAATATCCCTTCATAAACATATCCGTAGAATGATCCCACTTCACGCCCTACTTCAGTGCGGCTGTAAGAATCATTGCGTGGTTCTCCTGAGACTCCCAGCTTAGTAACTTTGTTGCTGAGCGTGGAAAAGTTAGTGGTAATGTCAAATTTAACCGGATTTTTATGATTATGATAAGCAAATAAAAATTCAAGTCCGGTGTTTACCATTGTGGCTGCATTCATCGTAACAAATTCATTGGTTACTCCTGCATTAGAAGGAACTCGCACGCTATAAAGCAGGTCTTCTGATGTTGCTTTGTACCAATCAAAAGTAAATTCAAACATGTTGTTGAACATGCCTAAGTCAAGACCAAAGTCGAGCGTCTTTTTCTTTTCCCAGCGGATGGCCGTATTTACATAGTTAGAGATTGCAGATCCGGTAATTTTATCATTTCCAAAACTGTAGGTGTAGTTTCCTCTGGACATGACATCCATGTACTGGTATTCTCCAATGTTCTCGTTACCAAGTACTCCGTAGCTTCCTCTTACTTTCAGCAAATTGATCGTTGATTTAGGAATCGTGAAAAAGTTTTCACGCTCGATGCGCCAACCAGCCGAAACTGATGGGAACCAATCCCAACGGTCATCAGCAGAAAGACGGCTCGATCCATCCCGGCGGGCAGTAGCTGAAATAAGGTATTTTTCATCAAAATTGTAGTTGATACGTCCAATGTAAGATGCAAGCACATGCTCGCTTTCAAAACTACTTGCATCTGTTTCTTCAGCATTATTTACTTGCAGATAGTAAGGCTCCGGTAAATTTACGCCTCTGCCCGACAGTGTGTGAAATAATTCGCGTTGAAAAGTCTGTCCTACAACAACATTGAAACGGCTGAGACCAAATTTACCGTCGTAATTTAATGTGTTTTCAATAAGTGCATCACTATAGCTGCGGTATCCCTGAGACAAGTTTTCATTGCTTTTTGATAAATAGTTGGTTGTACTTTGGATAAATGCCGGTACAAATGTAAGGTCTTTAACGAAAGTTTTACTGTATGATAAGTTAATGTTGTATGAAAGCTGATTGTTTTCATTCTTCTTGCCTATCATATCAAGCAGGTCAACATTTGCTGAGCCGGAAGCAACGATCCGGTCAACCGATGCATTTCTTTTCATCAAGCTATTTGTAAGCAATACGTTTGTCAGACGAATGTCTCCATGCACATCGTCGTAATAGGTACCAAAACCATACGAGTCGTATGTGTAATTAGCCGCAGGAGCCAGTTTATCATCAAGTACCCAGGTAGAAGGGTCATAAGCTTTGATGCTTGGAGGTAGAATTAAAACTGAAGCCATTACCGGAAACTGTGCGCCATAAAGCCCTTGCACATACTCATTGGCATTACTCAGCGCCATGTTATCCTGAAGGCTGTGGCTGTACACCATATTGGTTTTGAATTTTACAAACTTCACATCCATCGTGTTATTGATGCGGGCAGTGAAACGATCGAAGTTTGGCCCGGTTCCTACCATGGTTCCTTTCTGGCTGAAGTAGTCTAATCCAATGTTGTAAGTATTATTCACACCACCGCCGGACAAATTGATGTTGTGATTCTGACGGACACCAGTTTTGAATGCCTCATTGTGCCAATTCGTATTTATCTGATTCGGGTCAAGGTATTTCGGGCTTGAAGGATTGTATCCTGCAGGAACTTCCATTCCGCTATTTGCGTAAGCCATATTTACGTACTGTCCGTATTGAGCTGCATCCATTACATTGTAAACACCTTTCTGAACATTGTCATACCCTAAATATCCGCTGTAGTCTATCCGCATGGGCTGGTTTTTCTTACCTTGCTTTGTGGTAATGATAACTACCCCATTAGCAGCACGCGAACCGTAGATAGCAGCTGCAGAAGCGTCTTTAAGCACTTGAAGTGTCTCAATGTCATTCGGTGAAAAATCACGAATTGTTGTCCCCATCGGAACTCCATCCACTATATAGAGCGGTGCGGTGCTTCCGAATGAGCCGATACCACGGATGCGTACCTGTGGGTCTGCGCCCGGCTGGCCGTCAGTCGTAATTTGAACGCCCGCAACTCTACCTTGGAGCATCGTTGAGATATTTGAATTGGATACTTTTTTCATCTCATCGGTATTCACGATAGCTACAGAACCGGTGAGGTCAACTTTGCGTTGTGTACCGTAACCAATTACCACCACTTGTTCAAGCTCTTGAATGTCTGAATTGAGCACAATTGTACCAAGTTCCGTCGAACCATCAACAACTATTTCTTTAGGTAGATTACCCACGAAGGAAACGACTAAAACAGCATTTGGCGAAACAGATAAAGTGAAATTACCATCAAAATCAGTGAGGGTTCCTATTGCAGCACCTTTTTGCTGCACGGTTGCACCCGGAAGCGGTTCTCCTTTATCGTCCACAATTTTACCTTTTACAGTAATATTGTTAGTTTGAGTCATTGACAGCTGGTTGGCATTGCCGTTGACTTCTGCGTATGCAGCCGGTGCGAACACCAGCAATCCTATCAGGATTAAATATAAATATTTCATCTGTTTATATTTTAATTTTTTAACACTAATGTCAGATGGAACACGCCATACAATCATTACTTTGTGTGTCAAAAGTATTTTGGCTTGGCTGTTTCATGGTTAAATTATTTATTATCTTATTGATTATTGAACTATTACGAGATAGGACACCTCTGTTACGAGTGCGAGGTTCAAATCAGAACTGTCTACCGTTATACCTGCATACTTCTGAAAATGTTTTTCGCCGGTAGCGTAAGTTACATCGTAATGCACATCGGCTGTATTGTTACCGTTGTTTGTAACTGTGATAGCTACCCTGGAGCCACTGATGCTGGATGTGAATTTATCCCAGTTCCAGTCAGATGTGAGAGTAGCTGTACCGTAACCTGTTCCCCAGCCGAAGCTGTCCATTCGAACTACGGCATTTTCGGTCTTATCCGTTTTGCGAAGTATGGTACAGGGGCTGTGCCAGTTGGCCAGATTGTCGGAATAGCAATACATGGTGACTGTTTTACTTGTCCCTGATGCGACTTTATAATCGTTGGAGAATGCGGTCCACCATGCGGTAGAAAAATCATTAGCACCTACCTGACCTATACCTTTTACAAGTGTGAGCGGGCAGGTTGTCGATACCGTTTTTGTTGCTCCGGCATACGAGATGAGTACTTCCTGCGAACCCGATGCAGCCGGAATTTTGCCAAACTGCAGCGATGAGTTTGGAATGATGGTTTTTGTGCCGTCGGAATAGGTTGCAGTTACAACCAAACCGGCAGTATTGAAAATAATCGGATCGCTGTAGAAATAGTAGTACGTAGTTATGACCGGCATAGTAGTAACTTCCAGACTAACAACAGGATTGGTTACTTCCAGTTTGTAAATGGTTGATACAGCTTTGGTATATTCACCCTGCTTTGTTTTGTTGTAAGCTACAACTACCGTTTTCATGCCGATTGTAGTCATATCAGGAATAACATTGAATGATAAATCAGCAGAATCAACCTGCTCTGTAGATCCGTCAGCAAATGTAACCGTAGCTGTAGCATCGCCCCAGAAGTTTTCATTGCCTAATTCAACGAATGCAGGTGTTCCTACTACTGTAATAGAAACCGGTTCCACATCTTCCACTGCAGTGACTTTAGATGGTATGAGGTATGCTTTTTTCATTTCGAAATAGCTGCCATCGCAAACCAGAAAAGCTACAATATCAGCAGTGGCCGAAACCGGTTGATTATACGTCATCACCAACTCTGTACCATTTTTTCCGACCGCTGTGGCTGTTACAAATACATTTCCGGTAGCTGAGTGGTCCACTTCGAGTGTAACACGAGCACCCTGCATGGTAGTGCGGAAGTCGTTCCAGATATCGCCATCTCCGTCGGTATCTGGATAGTTGTGGGTAATCATTTTCAGGTTGAAATCCGGATTTCCCCATCCGTAAGCGTCCGAACGGAGTACAAAGTATTCTTTGTAACCGGCGCCGGTTCTATCCGCTATTTCATTGGTTACGGCAAGATTCCAGTTGTTCCAGTTGTTAACACCGGTTCCGTGATTCACAAACTCCAGATGTAAGAGTTTATTAGTCGGAATAGTGAAGTAATCGGAGAATGCAGTCCACCAGGCGGCACTGTTATCCTCAGCTCCGACTATCGCCGTAGCGATAATGAGTTTAGTCGTGTCACCTCGATTTTGAGCTGCATTCGCTGCTGCAATTGAGTCGATTCTGCTCTGCAGGTCGGAGGGAGCATCAATTGAATAAAGATCCAGTTTTTCGCACCCAGCCAGGCCAATTACAGCCAGTAATGCTGCAAACATTGTGAATCTCAATAATTTGTTTGTTTTCATAGTTTTTTAAAAATTAATTGAATTCATTTTTTGTTTTATTAGTTATTTTCGGTTAATAAATCTTGCAATTTATATGTTCTCATGACTCGCAACTCCATCTATTTCACTCTCTTTCCCCACACAGAAAAACCTTTGTCATTCAATCCTGTAAAAAGGAGAGTTTTTTTCTCATTCTCCCAATCTTGACCGGCAAACACATTCAATTGAACCGGTTTTCCATCCAATTCAAGAATCAGCTGATTGTTTTGATAAGACCATTTTCCGTCCTTTTCACCTTGTACGCTTTGGTTTTTATTCAAAACTATGATGTTGGAAAGGTTAACTTCTTCCGTTTTTAAGCGGTTTTCGCCCCAAAGGATCTGTCCGGCTTCCAAATCACGCAAGGGAGCATTGCCGTGAATCGTGATGATTTCCCATTCTCCTACAAGGTCTTTTTGGTTGATTTTCTGCTGCTCGATGCCTGCGAAACGTTGGGGAGAAACTACAGGCCAGCCGTCCTCTGTCCAGAAAATTCGACGCACATGCAAATCCATCAGGTGATTTTCCGGGCTCAATCGTGCCTGACTTGCCAGGAAATAATCGCCTTTCTCATTTCTGAAAACCGAATTGTGACCGGTTCCAGCCCATCCGACGTGACCATTGAACTGGTACGGATAGGTCAGAATAGGGAAATTGTCCTCTTCTTCCCGCATATCTTTTCCATAGAAATCCAGAAACGGACCTTCCGGATTGTCTGAACGGCCAACACGGATATTGTAAGTAGTCATCAGCGGATCATAGGATACGAAGAGGAAATACTGTTTTAATTCCGGATTGTAGATAATTTCCGGAGCTTCGATGTTGTTTTTCTTCCCGTTGAAACGGCGTGCAATCAAATGTCCCTGATCACCTTCCTGCTTTGCCAAACCAGTTTCAGGATTCAGTTTCACACAGTGAAGTCCTCCGAAATAAGACCCGTAATGCATCCAATGCTCTTTAGTCTCCGGATCAACGACAATACTCGGATCAATGGCATTCATTACATCACCTGTTTTGGTCTTAACCACGCAGCCTTTCAGCTCCCAGGGCCCTTCGGGTGTGTCTGATTCGGCTAATCCGATGTACGAAGTCTGTCTCGCAAAAGCAGATACGCTGTAATAAAGCCTGAATTTTCCATTGTATTCGAGGATATAAGGCGCCCAAATATTGGTTGCACCTCTTCCACCGCTATTTTCAAGTACCCAGTTTTTTGCTTCAGCAGGAATTTCTTTGAAAGCCCAGCCTGCAAACTTCCAGTTGACCAAATCTTTCGATTTCCGCACCTGAATATATCCAAAAGGCAGATTTTCCGCCTCTATATCTTTCCTGTTCTCAGCAAAAATTGCATCAGTAGAATACATGTAGTATGTATCACCGATCAGTAGGCAGGACGGATCGTGCACATTGTAAGTACCCCATTCTTTGTAGTTTTTCATGGCTGACATACTGCGGTAGTCGTCTGCCCAAGGATTTTTATTGGCAGTAGGTTCAAATGCTTTGTAACTGCATGAAGTAGAAACAAGAAGAATGAGAGCCAGGAATATTTGACTGAAATTTTTCATTTCCTGAATTTATTATTTAATCTGAACAGTAACGAGAGATTTTTCTGGAATTCTGATTTTCAAAGTACCATTTTTGAAGCTGCCACCTTTGAAATCTTTCAACACAACCTGATCTGGTTTCTCAAATGTGTTGTGTGCATCGGTTTTGGAAGCTGTAATGATGTTGGAAGAAACCAATTTTCCATTCTTAATCTCATTCAGATTACAGGAAATTTCCAGGGAATTATTCGGATCTAAATTCACAAAAGAGACATTGACTGCGCCGTTTTTGTCTTTGGATGCAGAAACTGAAAGTGAAGAAATGGATTTGCCGAGACGGCTGTAGGTCGGAGAGCTTACTTCCACAGGAAGCATGGTTGCATCCATGTGCACTTTGTACATATTAAATACATGGTAAGTAGGTGTCAGAAGCATTTTGTCACCTTCAGTCAGGAAAAGTGCCTGCAATACATTTACCAGCTGTGCAATGTTAGCGATACGAACACGGTCGGCATGTTTGTGGAAAATATTGAGGATTGTACCGGCTAAAATAGCGTCGCGGAGAGTGTTTTGCTGATAAAGGAAACCGGGATTTGTTCCTGGTTCAACATTGTACCAGGCACCCCACTCGTCCACTACCATACCTATGCGTTTTTGCGGATCGTATTTGTCCATCACGGCAGCGTGTTTGGTCACGATTTCATCCATGCGGAGGCCGTGCTCAAGGAGAGAGAAATAATCGTCTTCGCTGAATCCGGTGGCATCCCCTTTATCTTCCCAGCGGCGAGTAAACGTATAATTGTGCACTGAAACGCCATTCATCAGGAAATGAGGAATGTTTTTCATCATCACGTCCATCCAGCGGTAGTCGTCCACATTAGGGCCACCGGCTATTTTATAGAGTTTGTTATCACCGTAATTCCGGCAATAAGTGGCGTATCTGCGGTAATGATCGGCGTATGCTTCGGGTGTCATGTGTCCGCCGCAACCCCAGTTCTCGTTTCCTACACCCCAGAGACTGACTTTCCAGGGCTTTTCTCGACCGTTTTCCTTGCGAAGTTTTGACATCGGGCTCTCTCCGTCGAAAGTGATGTATTCTACCCATTTCGACATTTCTTCTACTGATCCACTTCCCACATTTCCACAGATATAAGGTTCTGTTTCAAGCGCTTCACAAAGATTCAGGAACTCATGCGTACCAAAACTATTGTCTTCAACTACACCACCCCAGTGCGTATTCACCATTTTTGGACGCTCGATGCGTGGACCGATTCCGTCCATCCAGTGGTATTCGTCGGCAAAACAGCCGCCCGGCCAGCGAAGGTTAGGGATATTGATATGCTTCAAAGCATCAATAATGTCTTTGCGTACTCCATTTACATTTGGGATATTTGAGTTTTCACCCACCCAAAGTCCGCCGTAAATACCTCTGCCGAGGTGTTCGGAAAAATGACCGTAAATATGCTTGTTGATTTGGTATTCACCTTTACCGACATTAACGGCTACTTCTGCTTTCTGCTGTGCCGATAGTTGGAATGCAAAAACCAGCATCAGACAAATAAAAAAATTCTTTCTCATGGTAATTAGTTGTATTAAAATTTATGAATTTTTTCTGAAATAAATGTGTTCTCAAATTTTGGGTGAAATATTCTAAAGGATATTATTCATTATAAGGAAACAATAGTTATTTTCGCCCATGCAAATACAATTCACGCTTGAATTTATGCAAATATACACGTTAAATTGTGTTTTAGAGGTGGACATTTCTCCAAATAAGGTGGACATTTGTATTTTTAAGTGTAAAATTGACACTTTTTTATTTTAATGTGTTATTTTTGTTTTTGAAAAAATTGAACAACCTGAAACTGCCACGAAATAATGCATTTTGACACACAAAAGAATGTTCCGAAAGCTGTCAAAAAGTCTGTTTATTCAAACATTTTGGCTAAAAACAAAAGATAAATTGATGAGAAAACTTATTATTACGCTCATTTTGATTGCTACAGCTTCCATTTTTACATGGGCACAAAATCAGCAGGTGTCAAAGTATCTGTTCAACAGCTACAGTGTGTCCGAGAAGCTGCCGCATAATTTCATTGATGATCTTTTCAAGGATAGCCGTGGTTTTATCTGGGTTGCAACCGGCGGTGGAGGGTTGGTGCGGTTTGACGGCTATGAGTTTTTGACATTAAGCGTAAACAGTGCACCTATTTCCCTGAAAAGCAATTATGTAAGAAAAGTGTGCGAAGATGGTTTCAACCGGCTTTGGGTAGCGTCCAACATGGGAATAGATGTGATAAATTTGCGCACCATGCAGAAAATTTCACTTTTTTCAGAAAAGGAAACAGAAAAATCCATTGAAAATTCCGGAGCTCAAAGCGTAATTAAAGACAGAAACGGCTCCATCTGGATTTTGACTGTGGAGAAAATTCATAAAATTGATTTCGATAACAAAGGCAACATCTCCAGCCTCACTTCTTCCAAAAGCAACGCCTCCACTGCGCACGCTTTTTCCACGATTCATGAAATTGACAATAATATATTAGTCGGCAACAGAGGAGCCGTGTATATTGCTTCGGTCTCACAAAACGGCGATCTCGTTTTCAAACTTCTGAATGAGAAGCTTGATTTCGGAGAAGCTGTGTTTATTTCTTCTTTGCTGAAAAAAGACAATATCCTTTGGATTGGGGTTGACAACGGGCTTTATAAGTTTCTGACAAACAATTATTCCCTGGAACATTATACACACAGCGAGTCAGACAAAAATTCAATTTCGCAGGATATGGTCACCAATCTGGCTGTTTTTGATGATGGAACTTTGGTGGCAGGGACTCTGCGGGGATTGAATATGTACAATGCCGAAAAAAACAATTTCAGCCGCATCTCCGCAAAATCAGGCGACAAAACCTCTCTTTCAAACGATTACATCAACTGTCTGCTGGCTGACAACGACGTACTGTGGATTGGGACGGAATCGGGCGGCATCAACAAAATGATGCTTCCAAAGCTGATAACACGAAATTACATTCACAACGCCGATATCCCAAATACGCTATCCCCAAATCCGGTAAATGCTATTTACGAAGACAAAAGCGGTGATTTATGGTTGGGAACCGTTGAAGGTGGACTGAATAGAAAACCGAAAGGAAGCAGTTCGTTTATCCATTACACAACTCACAACACAAACATCAGCCACAATTCTGTCAGTACAATAGAGACTGACGGCGAAGATAATATCTGGGCTGGTACCTGGGGAGGCGGAATCAACATCGCAAGTTTGAAAAACATTGCAAATCCCGTTTTTTCACAATTAAATTTTCCTACCCAATACATCGGTGTACTGGAATATGACTCCACGAACAACGGCATGTGGATTGGCACCAACAGAGATATTTTCTTTTATGAAATTGACTCGAAAAGAATAATTAATCCCATAGATTTCAGTAAATTCAATCGGATATGGGGCACGCTTGGAAGCCTGATTGATGACGATAACAACCTCTACATAGGTACTTCAGAAGGACTTGCCATTGTTGATTTGAACAATTTCGACAGTTCGCAAACTCATTTTTCAATTACTAAATTTATTGGAAACGATGAGAAAATTGCTCCTCATTTCATGCGGAACATCACCTGCATTATCCAGGCAAGTGACAAATCCATCTGGCTGGGAAGTAACGGATACGGCATTTGCAAGATGAATAAAAAGGATAATGGATATGAACTCAGCTTTTTTGATAAAGAAAACGGGTTGATTCACAATACGGTTTTCGGAATCCAGGAAGATGAAAACGGGTTGATTTGGATCAGTACAGGACACGGGCTCTCAAGCTATAACAAATTGACAAATCATTTTGCAAATTACACGACCAACGATGGGCTAATCTGCAATCAATTTTACTGGAATGCCTCCTACAAGTCGCCTACGAGCAAAAATTTGTTTTTTGGAAGCAACGAAGGCCTGGTGGAACTGATCGGTACACAGCAAAATCCAGAAGCTACAAACGGAAAAATCATTTTTACAAAACTCCAGATACTGAACAACACGATTTGGTATGGCGAGAATAAATACCTCAAAAGCGACATTGCGTACGCAGATAAAGTGACATTGCATGAAAAAGACAAATCATTTTCTATCGAATTTGCAACGCTTGACTACGAAAATCCCTCAACGATCATGTACTCGTACCGGCTTTTGGGATTTGACGACCAATGGATTACGACCGGAGCCGAAAGGCGGTTTATCACCTATACGAACCTGCGTCCCGGCAAATACAGGTTTCAAGTACGTTCGATGACGCGCGGAAATGACTGGGACGAAGATATCGCTCAACTTGAAGTGGTAGTACGTCCATACTTTTACAAGACATTCTGGTTCATCACTTTACTGATTTTACTTTTGCTTTGGGGATTGTTCCGATTTTATAAATGGCGGATCAATTCGCTGAAAAAACAGCAGGTACTTCTTCAGCAAAAAGTGGAAAGGCGCACCAACGAACTTCAGACTCAAAAAAAAATTCTGGAAGAACAGGCCGGAGAATTGAAGGAACAAAACCAAAAGCTGGCCATGCAAAATCAGAAAATTGATTCGCAAAGAAGGCAGTTGATTGATCTTTCGGCAAAAGTACAGGAAGCTATGACTGACCGGATTTCGTTTTTCACTAATATTTCACACGAATTCCGAACACCTATTACGCTGATTATCGGGCCTATAGAACGTGCACTTAAACTCAGCACCAATCCAAAAGTTATTGAACAGCTGCAGTTTGTTTCACGAAATTCAAAACATCTTCTATCGCTGATCAACCAGCTGATGGACTTTAGAAAAGTGGAAAGCGACAAAATGGATTTGAACCTGAAGAGTGGAAACATCGTCAGTTTCCTGGAAGGAATTTTAGTTCCATTTGATTCATATACTTCGGAGCGAGGCATAAAAATCTGTAGAATCTATCGATTGGAATCACCGGAAATCATGTTTGATGATGAAGCGATCCGAAAATTGGTAACTAATCTTTTGTCAAATGCTATAAAATTCACACCTGACAACGGAGCAATCACCATGTATGTTTCCGGAATTACTGACACTGAAAGCGGGAAAGAGAAACTCTACATTTCACTAAAAGACAATGGTTTCGGCATTGATACGAAAGATATTGATCAGATTTTCAACCGTTTTTATCAATCGAAAAAGCACGATAAACTTTCTGTTTCGGGACAAAGCGGAACTGGAATCGGTCTTTATCTGTGTGAAAAAATCGTGGAGTTGCTTGGTGGAACTATCTCAGCCAAAAACAATCGAGCAGGCGGTGCTTCGTTCCGCGTGCTTTTGCCTTTGGTAAGAAGCATTTACAAAACTTCAGCCGAAAATATTTCAGCCGAAATTGATCCTCTTGAACATGAAATAATTGATTCTGCACACAATCTTCATTCAGAAAAACAAACGATTCTTGTGGTGGAGGACAATCAGGATATGCGGAAATACATCAGTTCCATTCTCTCCGATTACTACACTATTCTCGAAGCTGAAAACGGAAAAGAAGCATTAAGCATACTTAGAACCACGGTAGTTGACTTTATTGTGAGCGACCTGATGATGCCTGTGATGGATGGACTGGAACTGTCGGGAATCGTAAAATCTGATTTCTCCATATCTCATATTCCATTTTTAATGTTGACTGCCAAATCAAATCTTGAAACAAAAATCAGCAGTTTCAAGATGGGTGTGGACGATTTTCTTGCCAAACCATTTGATGCTGAACTGCTTCTCACACGCATCAACAACATCATGGAGGCACGCAGAAACTATCAGCGGAAATTCAGTTTGAATATGGATTTGAATGAGCTGAATATGGACAAGGAGACGAGTGATGAGAAATTTATACGGCAGGCAATTGAAATTGTAAAAGCCAACTATAGAAATGCAGATTATGAGGTAACCGATTTTATTTCGGATATGGGTGTCAGCAAAAGCCTCCTCAACAAAAAAATGCAAATCCTCACCGGTCAGCCGGCAGTGCAGTTTATCCGAAATTACCGCCTGGCAGTAGCCCATGAATTAATTCTAAGGCAAAAAGGCAACCTCAACATATCTGAGATTGCCTACGAAGTTGGTTTTAATGACCCGAAATACTTCACCCGATGTTTTACCAAGCATTTCGGAAAGTCACCAAGTATGGTCAAATAAAACGACCCCTAAATCCCATCTGGGGGACTTAGGGGCGATTACAACAGAGAGAGAAATTTCCTGATTTTAATTCAC
>CAZIRA010000016.1:3782-7233 GCA_964541615.1 uncultured Paludibacter sp. | reverse complement strand
GCTTTGCCAGTTGGTGAATTCGGGGTAAAAAAATGCCTCCTTAAAGCGTTGAAAAGGCGCTGATTCACTTCACATTAAACGCAATACGCAAATCTTCTATTTCCTTTTCACCGATAGGTTGTAATGGCCCGATTCCAGATGCCATAACCAGAGAATTTGCTGAGAATTCGGCTACTTCCAGATAGTCAAATGTATTTAAGAGTTTATCTCCGGTAACGAACACGCTGTCATTCTCTACCAGCACAACACGATTTTTGTTGAACATTTTCGCTACATCGTCAATTTCATTGTAAATCAATCCAAAAGGAATGGATGGCACATCCTGAAGGAAAATCCAGCTTTCCGGAATAGTGCGGACATCAAATTTGCTGCCGCTCACGGCGTGCGCCATCAGGTTCACAGGCTGTGTGCAGATGATGGAATTGATGTGCGGATTCAATTGATAAATTCGTTGATGCAATGCTACAGAGCGACTTGGTGTTTTTCCGGCTTCAGCCATACCGCTCTTGATTTGAACAATATCATTCGGCATTATATCCCACCGTGCCACATCACGTGGCGTAATCAAAAAATCATCGTCCTTCCAACGTACAGAAACAGTTCCATAAGTAGAAATCATCATTCCCTGATCACAGGCACGACGAATGATGCTGACCATTTCAGTACGGATTGTTCTCTCATCCGAGGGATAATCCACTTCCATAAAATGCGAAATATTTTTTGGAATATGTGTTACATAGCTGGCTACCTGCTCATCGGTCAGGTAATTTACTTTCCCCAATTTTCCGGCATTCACAATGGTGCGGCAGCAGAATTCGAGCGTTTCGAAACGCTGGTACGCATCCATCATATCGCTTCCGCCAAGTACTACACCGTGGTTTTCCATGATCACGGCTTTGTAGTTTTTATTTAGGAATTCATTGGCTATTTTCTTTCCCAAATCTTCGCTTCCCGGCGTGCCGTACGGTGCAAAGCCCACATCACCAATCATGTTGTGTGATTGCGGAACCAGTTTGGTGTCCGGCACTACGCGTGCAATACTGAATGCCACCAATGCAGGCGGATGCGCGTGAATGATAGCTGAAATATCTGGTCTTGATTCAAAAATCGCTTTGTGAAATGGGTATTCCGACGAAGGCTTGTGAAGTCCAACTACGGTTCCATCTTTCTTCACACACATAATATCTCTAGTGGTCAGGTTACCCTTATCCACGCCCGAAGGAGTGATCCAAATATCGCCGTTCGTGTCACGGATGGAGATATTTCCACCCGAAGTGGTGGTCATGCCGCTTTTGTAAATTCGTCCGATAATCACATTGATCTGCTCCACCGGATGCATTAAGTTTATATCTAATTGTTTCATAAATAATGAATACAACCCCTAACCCCTAAAGGGGGACAATAATGGGTTAATTAAGTTTTATAAAAATATTATTGTGCAAAATCACAATTAATAAAAAGGAAATTCTGACTTACTGAATCCTGCTTCCCCTTTAGGATTTAGGGGTCGTCTTTTTCTCCAATAAATATGTCTCCGCTTCGACGCTCCACAGTCCGTTGTGGCGGTTGCAGATTTCAGCTAATGCTTTGAAAAATTCATCGGTTTCACCCAATTTTGCAAATTCTGAAATCGGAGTCAAAGGCATATCGATATGCGTGTAAATCAATTTTTTTCCTCCGGGAATGTTTGGCAGATTGTTGGTGGTTTCCGCTACGGCATTCAATCCTCCGATGTGCGTTACCAAACCTGCCGGATCCAATCCTTTGCTCATAATGTCCAATGCTTCCACCATGTCGTCGTTGTTGCCTCCGCTTGTTCCCACTATGTGCGTGTAAGCGTAATGAACGTTGTAGAAATTCATCATGGCACTGAAACTTGTGTTGTCCGGACCGGCGAAGAAATTCAGACATCCGTCAAATCCAAGTATTGCGTCTCCCTGCTCCACTACAGCTCTGACAGGCGCAAACACAAATACATCGTTGTAGCCGTCATCACCGGCAATTGCTTTCAATTCTTCTACCGGATTTTTCATTTTTCCGGTGTTGATGTATTTCATATCGATGCCGCGTGAAGCTGCAAATTCAACCGTGTAAATTGAAGCTGCGCGATCCAGTCGGGCCTGGTCAACGTCTGTAATTACCAACAGCGATGGTTTGCGGTCTTCACGGCGCAATACATAGTTGATGGCTGCCAATCCCATTGGACCTACTCCGGCAAGAATGGCCATTTTACCACCGTCAATGATTTCCATTTCATGTTTGTAGCTTCCCGGTTTGGTGTGGTAATTGGCGTGCATGGCACCGATTACGCATGAAAGCGGCTCAGCCAGCGATGCCGGATAATAACCTTCGCCGCGGTAAGCAAGCAAACAATCTTTTTCCATCACTTCGTTTGGAATGATGACGTAGGTAGCATCTCCCCCAATGTATTTGTAGCTGTATCCAGGCGCACTCAAAATCCCAACCGGACCGTCTTCATAATAAAGCGCCGGCTGAATGGAAAATTTATCACCTGCTTTGAATTTATGAGCCCATTTACTGCCCACTTCCAGAAGCTCTCCGGCAAATTCGTGCCCTACAATGATTGGATTTTCCGCAACATCATCCGGAATGCGCTTGTGGTCAGGTCCTTGTGACGACGCCTTGTATGACGACATACAAATGGAATCGGAAACTACTTTTGCTAAAATTTCGTTGTCTTTGATTGCAGGCAATTCAAACTCCTCCAAACGAAGATCTTTTTTGCCGTAAAGACGTACTGCTCTTGTTTTCATAACCCCAAACCCCTAAAGGGGCTTTTAAATTTATTGTTTATATATATACATTTTTCAAAAAAGTTTCGGTTAACACTAGCAAAATATTACATTAGCATCAAAACTCAAAACTTTTTACTCAGAACTCAAAACTAATTCAACATCACTTGTCCGCCTGTAATAGGCAGCGCTTGCCCAGTTTCGCCGCATTGTTCCATCAGATACAAAACTCCTTTAGTCACATCGGCCGGTGTGCATCCTTTGCGCATCGGAACTTGCGATAAGTAAAACGCTTTCACATCCTCAATGGTTTTGGCTCCTGGGACTTTTCCGGCATTCAAATATTGCACGAACAAGCCATTTTCTGGATCGCTCCAAAGCGGGCCTTCGTAGAAATTCCCCGGACATACCGAATTTACTTTGATTCTGAACGGTGCAAGCTCCAATGCAAACGACTGAGTAAGCCCGATCCCACCGAATTTTCCGCCGGCATATGCAAAATTAGCTTTGCTGCCCCGGAGTCCGGATTTGGAGTTGATCTGGATAATATCTGCGTAGTAATCTTCTGATGCGTAGTTGGTCTGCAGTTTCATTACTTTGCTCACAACTTTTGTACAATAAAAATAAGCGTTGTAATTTATTTTTGTTACAAAATCAAAATTCTCAGGAGTCATATCTTCCAGTCCGCCTGCTCTGAG
>CAZIRA010000016.1:0-3682 GCA_964541615.1 uncultured Paludibacter sp. | reverse complement strand
TGGAATTGAATTTCTCCACAGTTTTTGTTCCCACTTCTTCATTCAAATCTGCCACCACGATGTTTGCGCCTTCACGAATCAGACACTCTGCAATACCTTCTCCAAATCCCTGTGCAGCACCTGTGACTACGATAACTTTATTTTCGGCACGACCGGAAGCTGCACCTGCTGAAACACTCCGGCGATAATTTTCCACTTCCCAATTATCTATAAAATCTATCTGAGCCTGTGTCATCGGATGTGCACCTCCGAAAGAGCGAGAAAGGAACGCAATTTTCATCGCATCCTCAAAAACATCCAGAATAATATCGCACTGCTTAGCATTATCTCCAACTGCAACCATCCCTACCCCTTTGATGAGCAACACTTTAGGCAGGTAGCCGAATTTTTGGGTAAATTCTGGAATTGCCTTTTGAGCTTCCGTAATCACCATTTCGGGGGTTTCTCCGTTGAAGAACAAGTAGTTTGATTTGCAGTAAACAATAGCATCCGGAGTGAACGGTTTTGAAATATCGTGCTGATTATCAATACTGTCGTAAAAATACTTGATCAATTCGTTTTTGCGAACTTTCAAGGTTTTCAGGCTTTCACCTGAAACCATCATACGCACCGCTGGCAGAATTTCTTCAGTGCAATTACAAGTTGCTCTTTCACCGTCAGGAACAGCAATTGTCACCGCACTTTCAAGCGTTTCCAAAATGTTATTGTAGATAGCTTTTATCTCTTCGATATTGTCAGCTGCAACGAAAATTCCATGGTTTTGGAGCCAGATTACCTTCGGTTCCTCCTTGAATTTCGAACGATATTCTTTGATTTTTTCATCCACTTTCTTAAAAAGCACGTATCCAGGATCGGTATATTCAACGTAAAGCGCTTTCTCACCAAACAATCTAACTAAATCTTTTTCAGCATTTTGCGCGCACATCAGGCCGTTGACAATCGTCGGGTGAAGATGAACAACAAAAGCGTAATCAATCACATTGTGCATCGAAGTTTCTACCGAAGGCCGGCGCCCTTTCGTAAGCGTAGCGGCCGCTAAGTCGTTTTTCACCTGTTCCTCACGTTCGGCTTCATCGGAGCTGTACTGCTTGTCAGACATTGGATTCAGCAAGGAGCGATCCAGCACGGCAAATCCATCTTCTGTAATGGTTGCTAGCGATGAGCCACTCGCTTTTACCCAAATTTTTTCATTGTTTTTGTACGAAGTATTTCCTCCTCCGGCAATAACAAAACGCGTATCACGGCCGTAGAATTGGGAAACAGAAATGAGGTCTTGAATTCCGGCCTCCCAGCCACCATTAGTAGGAATTTGTTGTGAAATGCTCATTTTATGTTGTTTTTCAAATTCAGTTTTAATAATTTATCTTTCAATTATCGACTTGATCAATTGATCTCCCAATTTCACAAATTCATCTCTCTTTGAGCGGTCTGCAACACCTTTTTCGTTAACATAACCAGTCAATCCTTGGGCGGTCAGATGTTGATGTGCAGCAGTGACGCAAGCTCCTTTGTAGTTTATTTTCATCAATTTTTCGGAAAGAGGCGTGCTGTGACGCGCGAAAAGTTCGATCGGTTCCATGGCTGGAGAATTGTGCTCACTTCCGAAAGTTACTACAAAACCTTTGTCATAAAGGTAAGATGCGTATTCCTCTAGCAGTTTCACGTCATTTCTGGTAGTGATAAATTCAACCGAATGAAATCCACGTTCGGTCAGTTGCTCGGCCACTTTTTCCAGGTTTCCTTCAAAATCGGTGTATTTTCCAGCTGCGTCATCTGCCAAAAAAGGATACGTTGGAATTCCTCCGGCAGCGAGGATAATATCACAAACTGTCTGCATCGGGAGAAATGCTTTGGCTGTTTCCGGAACAAACGCAGCACCACCCGCTTTCAAAAGATTTCCACGAATTTCATTCTCAACTCCAGCAAAATCTTCGGTTTTCGATTTCAATTCCTTTCCACCGAAAAGTTCTTGAAACAACTTCGCAATGCAGGTTTCATCATTAGCACAATGCTCATACACTTTCAGTCTAAGCGCTTTAGCAAGATGACGTTCGCGGATAGAACCTTTGGTCAAATTATCTTTAATCCAATCGATATCAAGCGTGAATCCAGCGTTCTTTTCTTTGAGGATTTCATTCAGCTTCACACACATGGCTTCTACTTGCAGATTGGCTTCATTTCTCACTCCTGCCAATTGCGAAGCAAAGGGTTCTTCCAGCTTAAATGGATAGGATAATCCCTTGCCACTCAAATAGGTACGACCTGGGTTTCCCGGATCATTCACGCGAAGACCGGCTTTTTGGTCTTCCTCGTTCAAACTGATAAATTCGATATTAAACAATGGAACGAGGTTGCGTTTTTTACACCCTTCAGCCCATTCTTCGTAACCTTCCGTAGTGTAGAAATCATTGACTCCCACCACTTTTACCTCTTCTGCCACTGCTCTGTCGAGTGCATCGTCCACATCATTGAAAGCGCTGAACGAATACGGTGTGTGCATGTGAGCATTAACTTTTATTGTTGACATCTTATATATTTTCGATTTTATAATTTACAATTTACGATTGGATTAATAATTTTTACTTTACTTATTTTTTCATCCATTTTTTAGGAATAGGCACCACGCAGATGTTCATCGATGTGTTGTCGTCAGAAAGCATGGCGGACTGAATTACAATTTTCGTCCCATCTGCATTGAATGTCGGGTGCGGATGGTCGCTTGCTGTCGGTTTATGTCCGGTTGTGAGCAACTTCAACTCGCTTGAATTTCTGTCTATTAGATAGATATTTCTTGCAAAATCATCACCCACTGCAAAACGTTTATCCGATGAACCTCCAACGTGCCAAAATCCGCTTCCAAACGGGATTTGCCCAGCAATGTGCATTTCACGGGTGTTGATATTGATGATGCCGAATCCAGTTGGTTTTTCACGTGTTCCGGTATTTCCCCAGGAAGCATCCTGACCGGGATTTGCTCCGTAGTGTCCCGTTCCTTGAAAATCAGTCGAGTCAGTTTCTGTACGGATTTTTCTGTGCCCAAGAATTGCCACTGCCACTTCGTCTTTGCTGATCACTGCTTCGTGAGTCACCCATTCGTAGGATGCTTCAGGATACAAAGGACGTAATCCTGTGCCATCAGAATTGACTATCCAGGTGCGCTGAGGAGCTTTTCCGCCCGTTTCCCAGCAGAAAATCAATTGTCCAGGAACCCAGGGATTGGTCTGAAGATGCCCCATTTGAAACGGGACTGAGACAACGTATTTTGTTTCACCAGTTTTCAGATTCATACCGGCAATTCCGGCAGGTCCTTCACCCATATTTCGAGGACCGAAATTCGGTTCTATTTTTACACCTTCAGGCAGGTGTTGCATTGCTTTTTCTTTGCCAACCCGAAACCAAGCCCATTCCTCATCTGCATCCAATGCCATATCGCCAAATGCCTGATATTCATCTGGAATAATTCCGCAGACACGCTGATAATTATCAGCCGATTGCATCTTTCCGGCTTTGCTGTCAGCAAAAACTTTTTCCAAATCAACCTCAACAATGGATTTGGATTTATTTTCATTATCAATAGTCCGCACGAAGTAGAGCTTCATCGATTTACGTGAAATATTGAGCATTCCTGAATAACCTCCTTCGGTAACCTGTACTATTTCACCCGTTTTTTCATTCACAGCCA
>CAZIRA010000015.1:12904-36299 GCA_964541615.1 uncultured Paludibacter sp. | reverse complement strand
TATATTTCGGCAATTTTTTTATCTATAAAATTCTGTTTATTCTTTTTCCATTACATACAAGCTGCACACTCCAAAAAAGAATGTTTTGTATTTGATGGCTTTGAAGCCGTATCTTTTCAAAATGCCGATCAATTTCTTTCCCTGCGGAAATGCTTCCATAGATTTTGTGAGGTAATGATACGCTTTTGGATCGTTTGAAAATGTTTTTACGGCAAACGGAATCAACGTATTAGTATATAGCAGGTATCCTTGCTTAATTACCGGAGTTTTCGGTTCGCTCATCTCAAGGATTACAAATTTGCCATTCGGTTTAAGCACACGATGGATTTCCTTCAAGCTTTGTTCCAACTTATCAAAATTTCTTATTCCAAATGAAGTGATTGCAGCATCAAATGTGCTGTCTCTGAAGCTCATTTGGCTTACATCTTCTACTTGCAGCTTAATTTTTCCGCTCAATCCAGCTTCAGCAACTTTTTTCTCGCCGATTTCAAGCATTTTTTCAGAAATATCTATTCCTGTAATGTGCTCAGGTTTAATGAATTCAAATGCTTTAATGCCAATGTCGGCAGTTCCGGCGGCTATGTCGAGAATTTTTTTGTGATCGTATGGTGCGAGTGACAAAATCGCTTTTTTACGCCATCTGTGAGCCAATCCCATGCTCATGATGTCGTTGAATTTGTCGTATTTCGTAGAAATCCCATTGAACATCCTGTTCAATTGCTCGGTTTTATCTTCATCCTTGCTGTAAGGTTTTACTTCTTTTATATCCATTTATTTGGTTGAATGGTTTATAGGTTAAATAGTTGAATACTTGAATACTTGAATAGTTAATTGGTAAAGTGGCTGATTTTGGTCATCTGTCATCTGTCATCAAACATCGGTCTTCCGGCTTATTTATTTATGTCTTTTTTCTAATTCTTTGGCAATGTCGCTGAGCGAATAACCTTTCGAAGTAAGTAAAACGATGAGGTGATAAATCATGTCAGACGCTTCGTAAAGAAATCCTTCGTCAGTGCCGTTAACTGCCTCAATGACAGTTTCTACAGCCTCTTCGCCTACTTTTTGTGCCATACGGTTTATCCCTTTTTGGAAAAGCGAAGTAGTGTAAGATCCTTCAGGCATTTCAGTGTGTCTTTTTGTGATAAAATCTTGCAAATAAGCCAAAAATGAAATATCAGTTTTGTTTTCTTCGTTCCAGCATGTATCAGCACCAGTGTGACACACAGGACCATTAGGATGTACTTTGATCAATAACGTATCGTTGTCGCAATCAGGAGTAATTGAAACAACTTTCAGGAAATTTCCGCTTTCTTCGCCTTTGGTCCAAAGCCTGTTTTTGCTCCGGCTGAAAAAGGTTACTTTCCCAATTTCTTCCGTTATTTTCAGCGATTCTTCGTTCATATAACCAAGCATCAGCACTTTATTTGTATTTACGTCTTGAATCACCGTCGGTATCAAACCTCCCGTTTTTTGAAAATCCAGCTTCATTTGTATAAATTTTATTCGAAAAAATATTTTGTAAAATTACTAAAATTAGAATAGACAGCCAACTGATTGGCAGATAAAATATAAACCCCTCTCGAAATCGCTTTCAAACAGGGGTTTTCCGTAATTAAGGTGAAGGGAAATATAATCTTTGAGTAATTAGATTAAATGAATATTTTCAGATTTACAATCATCCTTCATTTTTTTGGGCCAAATGCTTGCCTGAATCTCACCAATATGTGCCTTGCGAAGAAAAAACATACACAGTCTTGACTGTCCGATACCACCGCCGATAGAGAGTGGGAGAGTGTCTTCCATCAGTCTTTTGTGGAAATAAAGATTTAGACGGTCTTCTTTTCCTGTGATGTTAAGTTGGTATTGAAGTGCTTTTTTATCAACGCGGATTCCCATGGAAGAAACTTCAAAAGGAATTTCCAATACACTGTTCCAAAGCAAAATATCACCGTTCAATCCGGGAAGTCCATCTTCGCCGGGCGTTGTCCAGTCGTCGTAGTCAGGTGCACGTCCGTCATGTCTTTTGCCATCGCTCAATTCTCCTCCAATTCCGATAAGAAATACTGCTTTGTGCTTTTTAGTAATCTCGTGTTCACGCTCTTTTGGAGTCAGGTTTGGATATAACTGGCAAAGTTCTTCGGCATGAATGAAAACGATTTCTTCGGGAAGAATTGGCTGAATTTCAGGAAAACTTTCGCTCACCAGGTATTCAGTTCTTAGAAATGCCGCATATATTTTCCGTACTATTTTTTTCAGAAATTCAATGTTGCGGTCTTCTGCCGTGATAACCTGTTCCCAATCCCACTGATCCACATAAAGCGAGTGGATATTTCCCAGTTCCTCATCGGCACGAATGGCGTTCATATCGGTGTAAATGCCATATCCTTCGGAGATTTGATAATCTGCCAGCGTGACGCGTTTCCATTTTGCAAGCGAATGCACTACTTCTGCCGTTTCGTCTTGCATATCCTTAATGGCAAAATTTACTGCACGCTCCACACCAGTCAAGTCATCGTTCAATCCGGTACCTCTAAGTACGAACAACGGTGCAGTCACACGTCTTAGGCGCAGTTCTGCCGATAGATTGGCTTGGAAAAAATCTTTTATTTTTTGAATACCAAGCTCAGTCTGCTGAGGGTCGAGATAGGGTTTGTAATTTGCAGGCTTTATGAAATAGCTCATTGTGTTTTTGTTTCTATTTTAAGTAAATAATTTACAAAAGTACAACTATTAATTTAATTTGCAAGCAAAATGTTTGTAATAAATGAATATTTATGATAATTGATATTGTTCAAATGAAAAACAGCTTCATTAATTGAAGCTGTTTCATTTTATTTATATTTATTCCTTACTTTTTCACCTTCCTTTTATATTCGCAGAAAGTATAGGGATGAGGATTTTTTTCATCGGCTTCGTGGCGCTCGGTTTTTGTTAATTCCCAATCTTTTTCATTGAATTTAGGGAAAAATGCATCTGCAGGAAATTCATGGTGAACCCATGTGATATACATGTACTCAACAGCCGGAAAAGTCAGCGCCTGCTTGAATACAGACGATCCTCCAATAATGAAAACTTCGTCTTCTTTATCGCAAAGATCGATGGCGTCGCGGAGCGAAACGGCCTCATAATATTTGTCGTAATTTCCTTCGGGAATGGAAGTGAGCACAATGTTTTTACGGTTTGGTAGAGGTCCGTTTGGTAAACTTTCGAAAGTGCGTTTTCCCATTACAACGGCATGGCCGGTGGTCATTTTTTTGAAATGTTTCATGTCCGCAGGCAGATGCCAGATAAGCTTGTTGTTTTTGCCGATTGCGTAATTGTCAGCTACGGCAGCAATAATCGAAATTTTTGACATAATAAATAGGATTTATATTGCAGGTCGATATATATTCCTTGTTAAAAGTGCATACAAAGGTACAAAAAAAAGTGAACAAACAACCTGGTTTATTCACTTTCAATTTATTAATAAAATACAATTTCAATTACTTCAACGAATTATACAGCTACAACACCCTTGATGTGTGGGTGTGGGTCATAATCTGTCAGTTCAAAATCCTCAAACTTGAAGCCGAAAATATCTTTAATATTTGGATTAATTAACATTTTGGGAAGCGGACGAGGTTCGCGTGAAAGTTGAAGTTTCACCTGCTCCATATGGTTATTGTAAATGTGTGCATCACCAAAAGTGTGGACAAAATCACCTGTTTTCAGTCCAGTGACCTGAGCCATCATCTGCAGTAGAAGTGCGTAGGATGCAATATTAAACGGAACTCCAAGGAAAACGTCGGCACTGCGCTGATAAAGTTGAAGGCTCAGTTTTCCATCGGCCACATAAAATTGGAAAAACGCATGGCAGGGTGGGAGATTCATGTTTGGAATATCGGCCACATTCCATGCGCTGACTATGATCCGGCGGGAATCAGGATTGTTTTTGAGTGTTTCAACCACCTGACTGATTTGGTCGATGTGACCACCATTATAATCAGGCCACGAGCGCCACTGAAAGCCGTAAATATGCCCAAGATCACCATCTTCGTCAGCCCATTCGTTCCAAATACGGACGCCGTTTTCGTTCAGATATTTAATGTTTGTATCACCGTTAAGAAACCAAAGAAGTTCGTAAATAATCGATTTCAAATGTAGTTTTTTAGTAGTCAGACAGGGAAAACCGTCTTCCATATTGAACCGCATCTGATGTCCGAAAACACTGATGGTTCCTGTTCCGGTGCGGTCTTCTTTTTGTACACCTTCATTAAGAATACGTTGCAGGAGGTCTTGATATTGTTTCATGAGAATTTTTGTTGAAATGCAAATGTAGAGAAAAAAGGGGAATGGACAAAACCAGTAAAATGATGAAAAGGAATGTAATGTGAGAAGTACTTAAATAAATACATTGTTGTCCGATACAAAATAAGTGAACATGTGGAAATATCAAATAACAATAAGATACATTTATTTCGCCCTTACAGGGCTTGCTATTCGGGGGGTGTAATTTTTAATACTACCATAATTTCGCCTCTACGAGGCTTTACGAAGGTACGTAGTACCGTAATTTTGGTAGAAATAAAGTTCTCCGTAAAACACCAAGCCCTGTAGGGGCGAAATTGAGTTTTTTATCGGACGATAATTGTGAAATCTAATCAAAACTCAGAAATAAATTCAATACATATTATATGTCGTTGACAAAATAATAAATTCTGTCCGGCGATTAATTTGATTGGCAGTTTCCTGCTGTTCTTCCGAAAGAGAACGGATGTATTCCTCGGTAAGTTCAACTCCTTCCGGAAGGAAATTGAAAAGTTGATTGTGTTTTACATCAACAATAAAAGGTTTTACTTCACCATATCCAACAGCAGTGAGCCTGGCACCATCAATACCTTTTTTGATCAGATAATCAATCACAGACTGAGCACGTCTGTGAGACAGATCACGGTTGTATTCACCGTTACCTTTGTAATCGGTGTGGGCACTCATTTCTATGGTAATGTTCGGATTTTCATTCATCATGGCAATAATTGCATCCAATCCTTCTTCAGATTCGGGGCGGAGTGTCGCTTTATCAAAGTCATAATAAATATTGTCTAATTTCACCGACTGGAAAGTTGGAGTGAGACTGAAATTCCTGGTGAAAGTTTCGCTTGCTCGCATATTCACATTGAATGTTTCAATGCTGTCCCTGGCATTCAGATATTCATTGGCAGAAGCTTGCAGTAGATAACTTACCCCGGTTTTCATTTTGAAACGGTAGGTGCCGTCACCTTTGGCATTGATGCGGGCAGCTTCACCGTCACTCCCGACGATATTTAATCTTGCATCAGAAACAGGACTTCCGTTTCGCGCCAATATTTTTCCTTCCAAAATATATTCTAATTCAGGCAATATAAAGCTCCAAAGAGCATCGTAACCGCGGGATTCGTTTCTGTTCGAGGAAAAATAGCCAAATTCTTTCTGACCATTCCCGGTAGTACCGGCAAATGTCATTCCAAAATCATCCGCATTTGAATTAACAGGAAAACCAATATTGGTCACTTCCCAGCCTTGTGTACTGTCTGAATTATGAATGCTCTGGGCTTGGAAAATATCCAATCCACCAAATCCCGGATGACCATTTGATGAAAATAAAAGTGTGCCGTCGGGTTTGAAAGTTGGAAACATCTCGTCTCCCTGAGTGTTAATTTTTGGACCCAGATTTTCTACATAAGTTGCTTTTCCTGCCTCCAGTTTTGTTCTCCACAGATCTTTCCCTCCCAATCCGCCTGGTGCATCCGATACAAAATAGAGCATGCTTCCATCGGGGGAAATGGCTGGATGAGCCACAGAAATACTGCTGTCATTGAAAAGTGTAATGCTCGACGGTGCTCCCCACGATCCTTCTGTTCGATTGGATACTACAATCATTGCGCCGTTTCCTTTGTTGTCTTCGGTCATCGAACGCGTGAAATACATCGACTGGCCGTTGGAGGTGAAAGATGCAATGCCTTCATCGTTTTTGGTGGTGACTTCACCTTCAATAATTTCAGGTTTTTCCCATTTCCCCTGGCTGTTTTTCTTTATTTGGAAAAGTGAATTGTTCGGCTGTCCGCTTACCAGATTTGGTTTTTGTGGTTTTTCTTTTTTGTTGATTCTTCGATTGGATGTAAATATCAGAACATCAGCTTCATTACTGGCAAAAGCCGGACTAAACGATGAACTTCTGCCTACGTTCAGATCCTTTTCACGTTTGATAATATATCGCGATGGATTTGTTCTCAAACTATCTGCAGATAATGCCCCTTGAAGCCCGTTTTTTCCTAACTCATCATCGGGGAATGCTTCTAAATAAATAGTGTAATTTTTTATGGCATCCTTGTATTTCCCATTTTTTTGTTGCATCTGTGCAAGCCTGAGAAATGAGATTGTATCCGGATATTGGTTGCGAAGTGCATTCAGATAAATTTGTTCAGCACGTACATTGCTGGTTTTTCGGTAGCTTTCGCCTTGCTTGAAAGCAGTTTCAGCACGCAAAGGTTTATCTTTGTAAGAAACTCGTGAGTAGGCTTTTTTGTAGAGTTCACCAGCTCTGTAATATTCGCCATTTTCAAAGCTTTTGTCTGCTTTTCGCAAAGTGGTTCTTACTCCTCCGCATGAGGTGAGAAGGAGAATTAAAATTAATATGCTCGAAAATAACTTTATTTTAGAATACATAAAGGAAAAAGCCCTGTTTGTTAGTTTACTTAAAATAACTAAAAAACAAGGCTTTTATTGTGTTGTGAATAGACTTTGCTTCCGTTCAAAAAGGAACAAAGTACTTTTTATTAATGTTTACACCAACTCATGTATCACTAATCCCGATCTCAATTTTGGTTCGAACCAGGTAGTTTTTGGAGGCATGATATTTCCTGTGTCGGCAATATTTATAAGCTGTTTCATGGAAACTGGATAAAGTGCTATGGCTGCACGCATTTCACCACTGTCCACACGTCTTTTCAATTCACCCAATCCACGGATTCCACCAACAAAATCAACTCGTTTATCAGATCGGAGGTCTTTGATGCCCAGTATTTCATCCAAAATCAAATTGGAAGAAATAGTTACGTCAAGTACTCCAATCGGATCATTATCATCATAAGTACCCTCTTTGGCGGTGAGTGAATACCATTTTTCAGAAAGATACAAGGAGAAATTGTGCAGTTTGTTAGGTTTGTATATTTCAATTCCCTTTTCTTCCACAATAAAGTTTTCTTCCAGTTTTTTCAAGAAATCCTGGTCGTAAAGTCCGTTTAAATCAGTAACCACACGGTTGTAGTCAATAATAGTCAGTTGATTATCCGGGAAGCAAACCGCCATAAAGTAGTTATATTCCTCATCACCGGTGTGATTTGGATTTTGCAGGCGTTTTTCATTTCCAACCAAAGCAGCAGCGGCGCTTCTGTGGTGTCCGTCGGCGATGTATAGCGAAGAAATCTCAGCAAATATTTCAGTTATTCTCTGAATAGTATTTTCGTCATTTATAATCCAGAAAGTATGTCCAAAACCGTCCAGCTCAGCCACAAAATCATATTCAGGCTCGTTTTTGGTGATTTCAGCCACAATGGCATCCAAATCATCGCGGTGAGGATAAGCGAAAAATACCGGTTCTATATTGGCATTATTCACTCTCACGTGTTTCATTCTATCTTCCTCTTTGTCGCGACGAGTAAGTTCGTGTTTTTTGATTTTTCCGGTCATGTAATCATCCACCGATGCACAAACCACCAATCCGTACTGTGTTTTTCCGTCCATAGTCTGTGCATACACGTAGTATTTTTCGGTTTCATCCTGTACGAGCCAGCCGTTTTTACGGAATTTCGCAAAATTTTCAGCCGCTTTTTCGTAAACTTTCTCTTCATGCTCATCGGTGCCGATCGGAAAATCGATTTCCGGTTTAATAATATGATACAATGAGTACGGATTTCCATCGGATTCTACACGGGCTTCATCAGAATTTAACACGTCGTAGGGACGGGAGGCTATTTTTTCAACTAAATGTTTTGGAGGACGAATGCCTTTGAATGGTTTAATAGTTGCCATTTTTTTTTACTTATAATTTTGAATGAAATGATTTTTTGTTGAATAAATGATACTTTCGTATTCTTTTCCGCAAAATTACAAAAAATTAATAACATAACGGAAATTTTCATATTCAAAGGCTGTTACAATTAGATTAATATTTCTGAAAACAGTTGATAGTAACGGATTTAATTGGTATATTTGTGTTTAAATTATAATTCAATCCTGATACAAAAAAAACAACATTTTTAAGCTCAGATTTTACATTTTTAAACTATTTATGGAATCAATAAAAGAGATTTATCGAATTGGGCACGGACCATCGAGCAGCCACACCATGGGACCGCGTTATGCTGCTGAGCGGTTTGATGCCGAGAATCCGGATGCTGCTACTTTCAAAGTAACGCTTTACGGAAGTCTTGCAGCTACCGGCAAGGGTCACTTGACGGATGCTACCATCATTGAAACTTTTCATCCTAAGACTGTTGAATTTTCATGGCACCCTGAAATAGTACTTCCTTTTCATACCAATGGAATGAAATTCGAAGCGTTGGATGCATCAGGTAAGACACAGAAAGACTGGATTACATACAGTGTGGGCGGTGGAAAAATTGTGGATGAATTGACGAATGACTCAGAAAACCATATTTATGAGCACAATTCGATGACAGAAATCATGGAATTGGTGGAACGCAAAGGCCAGGATTACTGGGAATATGTGAAGGAACGCGAGGAAAATGACACTTGGGATTATCTCTTTGAAGTGTGGAAAACCATGAAGAAATCGATTAAAGAAGGTTTGGAAGCGGATGGAGTTTTGCCTGGTGAATTGAATCTTAGAAGGAAAGCTTCAGCCTATTGGATCAAAGCGAAAGGCTACCGGGCCAGCCTGAGAAGCAGAAGCATGGTGATGGCTTACGCAATGGCTGTTTCAGAACAAAATGCAAGTGGAGGCGTGGTAGTAACTGCTCCAACGTGTGGATCATCGGGAGTGCTCCCAGCTGTACTTTATCACTCTCAGGTAGATCATGATATGTCTGATAAAACAATTATTAATGCATTAGCCACAGCCGGATTATTTGGAAATATTATCAAAATGAACGCATCGATTTCAGGAGCGGAAGTTGGCTGTCAGGGTGAGGTTGGTTCGGCATGTGCCATGTCTTCTGCGGCTGCAAATCAGCTTTACGGAGGCAGTCCTCAACAAATTGAGTATGCAGCAGAAATGGGTTTGGAGCACCACCTCGGAATGACTTGTGATCCCATGTGCGGTTTGGTGCAGATTCCTTGTATTGAGCGAAATGCTTTTGCAGCATTGCGAGCCTTTGACGCTAACCTGAAAGCCATGCTTTCCGACGGCAAGCACTTGGTCAGCTTCGACAGAGTAGTGAAAGTGATGAAAGAAACCGGACACGATCTGCCTTCAATTTACAAGGAAACAAGCGAAGGAGGATTGGCCAAAACATAAGATATCTATCTGTAAAAATTGAAAATGGAAATAATACATAATGCTGATTATTTCCATTTTTTTATTCTGAATTGTAAGGAGTCTTTTCTTTAAAGTCTGATACCTATTGAGAGCGAACCTTTTAAGAACGCCCAGGGACCTTTTTCTGTAACTTTTGCTGAATTGGCATCTACTTCGGTAGTAAATTTGAATAATGGGATACTGTTAAGATTTTCATCCAATGCGTTTTTGACGTCTTGCTGTTCGTCAGGATCCAAAGGCCGACTCAGAGTTCCATCAAGATTGCCGGAACTTGTGCCGGCATGAATTCCTATAATCCCCCAGTCGATAATAAAATTTTTCTTTTTCCCCACCATCCATTGACAACCCATCATTATACCACCGCTGTGAGTGTTTATGCCTCCCGCAAGTGTTGTGGATTCAATTCTACCATCAATCTCTTCTTCTATTTTTAAATTATCGAGATCAAAAGTAAAGTAATTATAATAAGGCGCCAGATAAAATCCTCTTCCGTAACCATGTCTGCCAGTGTATATTCGAAGTTCCGGAGTAAATGCAAGCGAATTTATCTGCATGTTTTTAATGTTGTCATAATCAAAATTTTCCAATACGCCGGGTACATATTTATCCAGAAAAGTAAGCATTGGAACACCGCCCTTAGGCATTATGTGCAAACCGAGATTTAAGCTGATTTTCTTATTGATAATCCGTTCGGCAGAGAATCCATAATTACGAATTCCCAATCCCATCAGATCAGCTTTTAAAATGGTTTTCCCGTCGATAAGTGCATTTTCTGAAATATAAGCCGGAGTTTGTGCGTATCCTGTTACAGAAATCAGTAAGAATGCAAGTGCTGTAAGAATGGATTTTTTCATTTGGATGGCATTTTACTTGTTTGGTTTAAACTAAGTTTTAGTTATATAACAAAAATACAGTGAAAATGTTTAAATATCTAAATTGAATTAGAATAAAAAAAGGAAATGAAAATCATAGTTCAAAATATTTCATATCGTCTGCCAATTCAGTATTTTCAAACACTTCTTTTGCTTCTTTCAGCAGTATGTTTTTACTGATGTAGCGTGCAGAGAAGTGCCCGAGAATTAGTTTTTTCACATTGGCTTTTTTTGCAATTTCTGCTGCCTGACGGGCTGTGGAATGCATGGTTTGTCTGGCTCTAACAAGTTCACTTTCGGCAAATGTAGCTTCGTGGTAAAGCAAATCAGCATCCCGGATAATTGGGATAATTGATTCGCTGTATGCAGTGTCAGAACAAAATGCAAATTTCAGAGTTGGAGTAGGAGGAAGTGTGAATGTTTCGTTCGGAATGGTTTCACCCTCGTCCGTGATGAAATCTTCTCCAAGTTTTATCTTGCCGATTTTAGAAACCGGAACATTGTAAAAATCGATCATATCCCTTTTTATGTGTCGTAGTCCGGGCTTTTCCTGGAATAAAAAACCGCAGGTTGGAACACGGTGTTTTAAAGGAATGGTATAAACTTCAATGCTTCTGTCTTCGAAAATTAGTTGATTAATAGAAGGATCTATTGGATGAAATTCGATTTTGAAAGAAATGTCGGTACAAAAATAGTTGAGCAACGGTGTGAGAAGACGCTCTAAATCAGGATGTGCATGGATGTGAAGATCGGCTGTGCGCTTCAACATTCCGAAAGTAGAAATCATTCCAATCAAACCAAAACAGTGGTCGCCATGCAGGTGCGAGATGAATACATGTCCCAACCGTGTGGTTTTCAAACCCATCTGGCTCATTCGAATCTGAGTTCCTTCTCCACAATCAATCATGTACTGCTTTTCACGAAGTTCCAACACCTGCGAAGTGGGAAAATGATTTTTCGTGGGTAGGGCAGAACCAGAACCGATGATATGTAGTTTAGCACTCAAATAAAATAGCTGTTAATGGATTTTCGTTTGAATATTATCGTTTTATAGGTATTTTTTACTTTTATACTTTAAAAACTTTCAAGCTTAAACAACCCTCATTTTTCTTTTCAGTTCAAAGTCTCTACCCAGATACTTCTCCCGAACGACAGGATTTTCGGCAAGCTCCTCAGAAGTGCCTTGAAACATGATTTTTCCTTCAAAAAGCATGTAAGCGCGGTCGGTAATACTCAGTGTTTCATCTACATTGTGGTCAGTGATTAAAATACCGATATTTTTGTCTTTCAGCGTCCAAACGATGTCCTGGATATCCTGAACAGCAATCGGATCGACACCTGCAAATGGCTCGTCGAGCATGATAAATTTCGGCTCTATTGCAAGACAACGAGCTATTTCAGTACGTCTTCTTTCGCCTCCGGAAAGCCTGTCTCCGATATTTTTGCGCACATGACCAAGGTTGAATTCAGCGATCAGTGTTTCGAGCTTTTCTTTTTGATATTCTTTGCTGAAATTGGTCATTTCGAGAATGGAACTGATATTATCCTCTACAGTCATCTTGCGGAAAACCGATGCTTCCTGAGCCAGATAACCGATTCCTCGCTTTGCACGACGAAAAACAGGATATTTCGTAATCTCTTCGTCGTTCAGGAAAATCTTACCGGAATTGGCCGTAACCAAACCGGTTGTCATGTAAAAAGTGGTGGTTTTTCCGGCGCCGTTTGGACCGAGCAAACCTACAATTTCGCCCTGCCTCACGTAAATTGAAACATCATTCACGACCGTGCGCTTTCCATATTTCTTGAAAAGATGTTCAGTGCGCAGTACCATCGGCTCAGCGACTGCTTCTGTTTCAGGGGTTTGCTCGATTTCGGACTCCAGAGAGGATTCGATATCTAATATTTCTTCTTCCATTTTCGCTTCAAAAATTAAAAAAGCAAAAGTACAATAAATTGAGAGGTTTGACAATTGTATTCAATGAATTTAAGGAAATAAAGTTCATTTAATAACTGAATTAAATATTGTTATTGGTTTTAGAATATCAGAATCATTCTGCTGTAATTTCTTCTAAAAATAATTCTGTCAATCTCGATGTAGGATATTGTTCCAATTCAGAAATCATTATTTTTTCAAACCTCCTGAAATTCTCATTTTCACTATTAATATTAATTGTATAGAATACGGCATAAATAATCCGGTGACTTAAAATATGTTTTTTGCAGATAGTCTTGTTTTCAAAACGAATTTTTACGCCATCAAACAGAGTTACGAAACTTTCATGTTTCAAAAGTCCTTCAAAATCAATACTTTTATCTGTTTCAATCAACGGGAATTCATATAAATTCATCCAGATATCTTTTCCGGTTCTTTTTTGCAGATAGGTGAATTTGTCGTTTTTTATGAAAAGATAGTTGAAATATCTGGTCGTGACTTTTGTTTTTCCCTTTTTTACAGGTAGGAGTGCCGTTGTTTTTTGCTTGTATGCTACGCAAAAAATTTGCAGTGGGCAACTAGTGCAATTTGGTGAACTTGGCGTGCATTGCAAAGCTCCAAATTCCATAATAGCCTGATTATGCATTCCAGGCTCACTTTTATCCAAAAGATTTTGTGCCGTTTCAGTAAAGAGTTTTTTCCCTGAAGATGTATCAATTGGAGTGTCATCGCCGGTCAGCCTTGATAAAACCCGGAAAATATTCCCATCGACAGCTGCAAATGGAAGATTAAATGCGAATGAAGAAATTGCTGCAGCAGTATATTCACCGATACCCGGCAAAGAAATTATTTCTTTATAATTGTTCGGAAAAGTGCCGTTGAAATGATTTTGGATAATCTTCGCAGCTTTGTGAAGATTGCGCGCACGTGAGTAGTAACCCAGTCCCTGCCAGTATTTTAGCACTTCTTGTTCGTCAGATTCAGCTAAACTTTTTACGTCGGGAAAACGTTTTATAAAACGGATGTAGTAGTCAAGTCCTTGATTTACACGAGTTTGTTGTAGTATGATTTCTGAAATCCATATTTTGTAAGGATCTTTTGTTTGACGCCAGGGCAGTTCTCTTTTATTTACCGCGTACCAATCGGCTAAAATTCGTCGTATTTTTGGGTTTTGGATATCGTACATATATATTACAGATTATTTCTTTGTAAGTTAGCAACTTATAATAAAATATTATTGACAAAACTATTGCAGAATTGCTAATTAAATCGCAACTTTGCAGACAAAATTACAATTATTTCTTGAAATTGATTTTCAGTTTGAAACTGAAAAATTTCAATTGTCGAAAAATGGATTTTAATCAAGAACAATTTAACAAAACAATATAATGAAAAAGATTTTTTTATTAGCTTTGACAGTTGCAGTATTGGCTGGATGCCAACAGCAGAAAGGTTTCAAAATCAGTGGAAAAGCTTCCGGAGCAGAATTTGACAGCGTGCAGGTTTTCCTCACAGAACGCATTAACCGTGTGTGGCAGAATTTGGATAGTACATATATTTTAAATGGTAAATTTGAGTTTTCAGGAAATATTGACTCGGTAAGAGTGATCAATCTGTTTTTCAAAAATAAGGATGCAGAAAAGAGTTTCAGAGAACCATTTGTTCTTGAAAACGGAGAAATTAAAGTAGCTCTTGATACGAATGGTATTTCCGTTACAGGAACACGTCAAAACGATGCTTTTGATCTTTACAAAAAAGAAGACAAAGCTTCCAACGATAAAATTAATAGAATTTATGAAAAATACATGAGTCTTCCGGATTCTTTGAAATCAAAAGCTGCTGAAGATTCTGTAGGTGTGGTAATCGATGAGCAATTGGAACAGATTAAGAAAAGGGATTTTGATTACGCAATGAAATCTGTAAATACGCTGATCGGAAATTATATTTTCACAAATACTTTTTATAATTACAGCGTGGAGCAGAAAGAAGAGCTTTTTGCAAAAATGGACGAAAAAACCAAATCCATTCCTCGCATTGCTGAGCTGATAGCAGCTACTGAAGTGGAGAAAAAAACCTCACCAGGACAGCAGTTTGTAGATTTCACCATGGAAACACCTGATGGTGGCAAAGCTTCACTTTCAGATTTTGTAGGCAAGTCAGACTACCTTCTGATTGACTTCTGGGCATCGTGGTGCGGTCCTTGCATCCGTTCATTTCCTGAGCTCACCGCTTTTTACAATCAAAACAAAGGCGCCAAATTTGAAATTCTCGGCGTATCGCTTGATCGCGAAAAACAGCCCTGGATAGATGCCATTGCAAAATACAATCTTTCCTGGAAGCATATTTCTGACATTAAATATTGGGACAGCGAGGGAGCAAAACTTTATGCGGTTAATTCAATTCCGGCAACCGTTCTGATTGACAAATCTGGAAAAATCGTTGGAAGGAATATGAAACTGGCTGACATTCAAAATTTACTTAATCAGTAAGTTACGGAAATTATTTTTCAAAAATTTATTCAAAAAAGAAACGTAAATCTTTTTTAATCAGAATAAATGCTGTATATTTGCAGTCCGTTTTAAAAACACAAATAATAATATTATAAAATAATTAAAACTAATTAAAAATGACAAAAGCAGACGTTGTTAACGAAATTGCTAAAAATACAGGAGTTGAAAAGGCTAATGTATTAGCAGTTGTTGAATCTTTTATGGAGGTAGTCAAAGATTCTTTGGCAAAAGAAGAAAACGTGTATTTGAGAGGTTTCGGTAGCTTTATTATCAAAGAAAGAGCTGAAAAAACTGCTCGTAACATTTCTAAAAATACAACCATTATTATACCGGCTCATAAAATTCCGGCATTCAAACCGGCTAAAACTTTCGTTAGCGCCGTTAAATAATAACATTTCTAACATAATTTTTTAAAATAACAGAAGATGCCAAGCGGTAAAAAAAGAAAAAGACATAAAATGTCTACTCACAAACGTAAAAAAAGACTGAGAAAAAATAGACACAAAAAGAAATAGTCTGTTGGACAGTTTTTCGAAAAGTCCATAGAAACAAACTTAGAACCGTATTTCATGGATTTAAGTTTGTTTTTTATATCAAAAAGGGTTAGAAGCCGGAAGCTCGAAGTTGAGAACTGATAATGATTATCAGAAGTCAGAACTTCGAATTTCTAAATTCTTCCTAAAAATTTCTAATTTAAGAAAAGTGAATAGCGAATTAATTGTAGATGCAAGGCCATCTCAAATTTCAATTGCGCTGCTTGAAGACAAACGATTGGTGGAACTCAACGAAGAGGGCCGCGAAGAAAAATATGCCGTCGGCAATATTTACCTCGGAAGAGTAAAAAAAATAATGCCGGGCCTCAATGCAGCGTTTGTGGATGTAGGATACGAAAAAGACGCATTTCTTCACTATCTTGACTTAGGTACCAATTTCAACACATTGAACGGCTTTATACGGCAGGTACAGAGCGACCGAAAAAAAGTGCCGGCCATGAGTAGAGCCAAACAGCATCCTGAGATTGAAAAAAACGGGCAGCTGAGCGATCTTATTAAAACAGGACAGGAGATAGTGGTTCAGATTACCAAAGAACCAATTTCTACCAAAGGTCCGAGGCTCACAACCGAAATCTCAATAGCAGGAAGATTTCTTGTACTGATCCCTTTTGCCGACAAAGTTTCAGTCTCTCAAAAGATTAAAACAGAAGAAGAAAGGATCCGATTGAAGCAGCTGATACAGAGCATAAAACCCAAAGGATTTGGAGTAATTGTTCGTACAGTAGCAGAAGAAAAAAAAGTAGCGGAACTTGACAACGAACTGAAAATTTTAGTAAAACGGTGGGAAGAGACCCTCGTTAAAATTCAGAAAACTCAAGGAACTACGCTGATATCAGAAGAATTAGGTCGCACAGTAGGAATTATCAGGGATTTGTTCAATTCGAACTTCAAGCACATTCATGTGAACGACAAAGATGTATTCAATGAAGTGCGCGATTATGTAGAACTGATAGCTCCTGAACGAAAAGACATCGTAAAATATTACAAGGAGAGCATTCCCATCTTCGACCATTTTGGGATAACCAAGCAAATCCAGTCCGCCTTGGGCAAAACGGTGTCTTTCAGAAGCGGAGCGTACCTGATTATTGAACACACGGAAGCTATGCACGTGATAGACGTGAACAGCGGCAATCGTTCGAAGGCCGGAACAGGTCAGGAAACGAATGCAATGGAAGTTAATTTGGCAGCCGCCGATGAAATAGCCCGTCAATTGAGATTGAGGGATATGGGCGGTATTATAGTGGTAGATTTTATTGACATGCACGAAGGTGAAAACCGTCAGAAAATCTATGACCGGATGAAAGTAAATATGGCTGAAGACAGAGCGAAGCACAACATATTGCCACTGAGCAAGTTTGGGTTGATGCAGATGACTCGCCAGCGCGTAAGACCGGTTATAGACATTGATGTGGAAGAAACCTGCCCCACATGCTACGGCAAGGGCAAGTCAATGCCGTCGATGATGTTTACAGACCAGCTTGAAGGCAAAATAGATTACCTGTACAGCAAGCTGCATGTCAAAAACTTTTCGCTCTACATTCACCCATATGTGGATGCGTATATCTCCCGGGGTGTTCCTTCTAAAAAAATGAAATGGAAACTGAAATATGGAATCGGGTGCAAAGTAGTGCCCTCTCAGAAATTAGGTTTCCTTCAGTACAAATTTTATGACAAAAATGGTGAAGAAATTGACCTGCAAGAAGAAAAAGAAAAAATTTCGTCTAAATAGCAAGTTACGATTAAGGGCTGCCCGTGAAGGACAGCCCTTTTTGTATGTATTGTTTTTGAAAAAACTAAGGCATTACATATTTGAAAATGCTTTCTTTGTTTTGAGTTTCTGTGATCCGAATGATGTAAATGCCTTTGTTTAGCTGAACATGATATTCATTCTCAGCCATTTCATCAACAATATTTCTTCCTGAAACATCATAAATCTGGATACTAGAATTACTTTCAAATCCATTGATGAATAGAGTAGAGCTTTGGTTCCAATAACGGATATATGGAGAAATGGTTGTTTTGGCTGAAGTTGGTACATAGCCTATTTTTTTGTCCATCCAGGCCACACGATTTTTGATAAAGGATTTCATACTATCCACTTCTGCCTTGTAGCTGCCAAGAGCTCGCGGATTCATATGTATTCTTGTATTCAGAATATTCCACCGGGTGAAATTCAATTTTTGAGATTGATCCATTTCTGCGGCATATCTGTCGGCAACGCCAAGAAGTGCTTCCTGGCTGATAATATTTCTGTCTCTGTAATCTGAATAAATTCTCTTCAAATCAGCTTTCATTTTCGGATCAGAAAAAATGCGGTTTACCCAATCTTTCACGCCATTTGCCGTGCTTCCGCTGGAATTATAAATCCATTCGCTGTTTTTGTTAATGGGAAAAGTTCGGTAATCATTCTCATAAGCAATGTCAAAATCCCAAACGGGACCGAAATAAAATCGGTCTTTTGCTGGATCTAACGTGGAGTTTTTAAATTTATACAAATACACGCTCCAATAAGTATCCGTATTGCCACTCATTTCTCCCACCAGAAAATGACGGATAAATGTCTCTGTGTCCAAATATTTTCTGAATCCATTATCTGGATCGGTATAATTATAGTTATATACAGCGGTCTCCATTTTATTGAAATGCTGTACAATGTAATTTCGCTGTGGAACATTGATCTCATCATCTTTAGGGTATTTGATAGTAACAGGTATTCTATTACGCCCTGATTGAAACCATGATATTTCTCTATCAGCATAAGCATCAATTTCTAACAAATAGCCTCCGGACAAATCTGGAAGCGAAGTTGTGGTCATTGCCATTTTTTCTACTGGAACTCGATTTGGAGCTACTTCAATTTGATCACAAAGCTGATATGTGCCCTTATATTCTCCATTCAAAAATACATCAACAGGAATTCCGGCAGGTGTATAAGGCAATTCAAAACGTTTGCTTAGGTCAAAAGCCAGAAGGTTTCTCATTAAGGTTTTGTCGCCGTAATTGTTGATCAGCGTCCAGTTTTTTTCTTTGGCAGGATGCCCGAGCAGATTTGTTTTGTTATACAGTTTGATGCGGTATGGTTTCTTGGGAAATTCCCAGCTGGCATTTCCACGGCCTTTGATTTCCAGGCTGTCAGAGTAAATTTTCGTGCCGTTTTCAGAAATCACTGAAATTATTCCTCTCAGATACAAATCTTTGACTACCACATCCTGAGCATTTTCTGTATGGATAATAATGGAAGGCAGATTGGTTGTCTGGTAAAGTTTTGAATTGTCTCCGGCTGATTTGTAGCCGTAAAATTCTATTTCGGCAATGTTTCCGCGTGAATCGTTTGGTCCTACGTAGCGAACGTACCGGAATGCTTTTGTAGTTTGTATGTTTTTACGTGTAAGTGCATTATAATTAGGCGTTTCCGTTATTACGAATATGGGAATTGCATCGCCAAAATCAGGGTTATTCGCACCTTCAAAAACTCCGAGAATCAATCTGCTCTGCATCGTTTCTCTCGGACAATAGGCAATTTCAGTAATCACGTGCGGTTCGCCAAAATCCAGTCCGGCCCACACTTTATTTCTGTCACATCCGGCAAGAAAAGTATTGAATTTTCCATCAAAAACATCTGCAGGAGTATTTTTTGTGGTAGAGCAGGAATAGGTGTCATAGTCGAAATTATTCCCGGAACCGATGATTTTTCCGGATAATTTTTGAGATTGAGCAAGGCTGGAAAAGGCAAATGCAGCTAAAAATAATATCGTAGTGAATGTTTTACGCATGACTTAAGGTGTTGGAAAATTTTTTTTCAAAGATAATTAAATGTCACGGATCTGACTTTAGTACAAATTGTTATTTTTGAATATTAAACATAAAAACACATTCTGTAATAATCAATTTTCATTTGGAAAAATGATTCTCATAAAAAAATAAATCCACCAAATAGCCTCAAATCCATAAATTATAACTACCTTTGCACCCGATTTAAAAACAACAAACGCGTTGTGGGTAAAAATCTGAATTTTTGCTGTCTATTAGGGCAGACCGGATATCTTTAAGGGTACACGTTTCCCACTTGGGAATTAATTTATTTTTTACTGAAATGTTGAAAAGCTGTCAAATAAATTAGGAATTTCTCCAATTTAGCTTTTCATTGGGCTTCGGATTACTGCCTCTGACGTGTACTAAAAACAACTAAATGACATTTAAAGAACTAAATTTGAGAGCTGAATTGATTTCGGCTGTCGAAGAACTCGGGTACGAGCAGCCTATGCCCGTACAGGAACAAACTATTCCGTTTATGCTTACGCAAACGGCTGATTTAGTGGCACTTGCCCAAACCGGAACTGGTAAAACAGCTGCTTTCGGACTTCCAATTCTAAATATGATTGATGTGAAATTCAATCAGGTTCAGGCACTGGTTTTGGCACCGACGCGCGAGCTTTGTATTCAGATATCCAACGACATGAAGGGTTATTCCAGGCATATGCCAGGTATGCACATAGTGCCGGTGTATGGTGGCGAGGATATCCGCAAACAGCTGAAAGAACTTGATCGGACACCGCAGATTGTGGTGGCTACTCCCGGTCGTTTGATCGATCTGATTGAACGTGGTAAAATTAAACTGCAAAACATAAGCTACCTGGTGCTGGATGAAGCTGACGAAATGCTCAACATGGGTTTCAAAGAAGATATTGAAACTATTCTCAAAGAAACTCCTGCAACCCGCCGTACTATGCTGTTTTCAGCAACTATGCCGGCTGAGGTTGGACGAATTGCCCGCCAGTACATGAAGGATTTTCATGAAATTACTGTTGGAAATAAAAATGAAGGCACTGAAAATGTGCGCCATATCTATTATATTTCTCAGGCAAAACAACGCTATTTGGTTTTGAAACGCATCGTGGATTTGAATCCAGACGTTTACGGAATCGTTTTTTGCCGTACACGCCAGGAAACCAAAGAGGTTGCTGATAAATTGATTCAGGACGGCTACAATGCAGATGCGCTTCACGGCGACTTGTCTCAGGCACAGCGTGATATGGCTATGAGTAAATTCAGAATTCGTCACACACAGCTTCTTGTTGCAACAGACGTAGCTGCACGCGGCCTTGATGTGAGCGATTTGACTCACGTGATCAATTACAATCTGCCAGACGATGTGGAAATTTATACACACCGAAGTGGACGTACCGGCCGTGCAAATAAAACCGGTGTTTCTGTTTCTATCATCCATTCCAAGGAAAAATTCAAAATCAAGGATATAGAGCGGATGCTGAAACGTAAGTTTGAACAACAACAGATTCCAAACGGTCTGGAAGTATGCAAAAAACAGCTTTTCCACATGATTGACCGGATGCAGCAGGTAGAAGTGAATGAGGAGATTGAACCTTACATGGCTCAAATCATGACTCAGCTGGAATATCTGCCGAAAGAAGAACTTCTAAAACGTTTTGTTTCTATCGAATTCAATCGTTTCTTAAATTATTACAAAGACTCAGTTGATTTGAATGTTGAAGAAAGATCGTCAAGAGGCGAAAGCGGCGAAAAAGGATCGAGAAACAAAGATGGCAAATATGGGAAAAAATCGGGTGAGAGAGTACGCTTAAAAATCAACGTTGGAAACCGTGAAGGGATGAATCCGAAACGTATTCTTGGCCTTATCAACGACGTGACCGAAGATAAATCAATCAATATCGGTGATATCGAAGTAACCGGTAAATTCACCTTCTTCGATGTGTTTGAAGATCAGAAAGATAAAGTGATTAAAGCATTTGATGGGGTAGATGAGTTTGAGGTAGCAGAAGCTAAAGGTTCAAAATCATTCAACGAAAGAAAACCACGTGATTTTGATAGAAAACCTAGAGCTGATAAATTTGCCGGCAACGGATTTGAAGAAAAACCGTGGAGAAATCGCGAAAGAAAAAAATCGGATAGAGATAGAGGCAGTTTCAAAAGAAAAAGCCGCAGATCTGCTTAATGATTGAATGAACATAAAGAAAGAGCTTTTCAGCATGCTGAAAAGCTCTTTCTTTATGTATCAAGTTGTAAGATAAAATCGATTACTTCGTCGATTGAGCTGAAGAAACAGTTGCTTGTTCTTCGCGCATGGAGCAGGAACCGTTGAAAATGGCATTTGGCTCAACAATTAATGATTTTATTTTCACATCACCTGTCAGTTCAGCTGTAGAACGCAGTGTAAGTGAGTTGCTGGTGATAATATTTCCTTTTACGTTTCCAATAATTTCTGCATTTTGGCAAGTTAAAGAACCGTTCAAAACACCTTTTTCGCCAATAACCACTTTCGATCTGCCAACGATATCACCTTCTACTTCGCCATCTAATCTGAAATCAGATTCCACAGTAACCCTTCCAACTATTTTTGTGCCGGCTGCAATAATATTTACAATTCCTTGTGAAGGAGATCCGCTTTTATCATTAAAATTTGATGCCATATGTGTTTAGTTTTTTTTATTTTGTGAAAATATTTCTCAAAGATAAAAACAAAAAGTGTTAATGCAAAATAAAGTTTTATGTTTTATTATATTTTATAAATCAGGTCGTTGAACGAAATTCATTTTTTTCCGGTTGTTCGATTTGTAAATGGTTATTTCAGCGTCTTCAAGCAGTATTGATTTAGGAAAACGGATGGTTCCGTCAGTCGAATGGGCATAATCTTTTTGAACACCCATTACTCTTCGCATCGTCTTTATAGTCTGTCCAAGATTTATCGATGCTATAAACGGAATTTCCTCTCCTGTTTCAACATTTACTTTCAAATGAAGCTTATCATCACCATGTACGATGTATGCAAACTCTAATCCTTGCAGGCGAGCCTCTTCAATCAGCATTTTTTTAATCTGTTCATAATCAAACTGCTCGTTTCCTTTTAAGGTTACTACGCCTTCCAGCAAATTGCCGTTCCTCATGTTTCCATTGGATTTCAGGAATTTTTTCACAGGCTGACGCGATGTAAGCATATCTTTCAAAATACCGTTTTGAACTAAAATAATCGAATCAGGTGGGATCACAGCCTGCGGATCGATAGGAGCGAGGTCTCTCTTCACGCCAGGAATAGACTGTGCAGTATGACCGTAATGTACTGAAAGCGAAAGTTGTTTGGACAGCACTCTTACTCCGGAAAGATTCTGATAGTGGTTTCCGTTTGTAAATCTGTTTTTTGGAGAAGTGAAAAGGTTGTTGATGATTTGTTTTACCACATTTTCAACTTGCCCATTCACAATCAAAACCGGCCCCATATAAGGCTCATCGGAATTTTCAGTCGTGAATTTCAATTTATATTCTTCCACCATGTCATTGACAGCTGTTTCCAGTTCAGCAGATGATGGGAATTTGGAAAGATCATTCATTCTGAAGCTTCTGTACGAACTTACATCTTCACCATCTTTAGTTACACCACTCAACGTGATGTTAAATGAGCCGTTTTGCTGCGGATACTTGTACATGGAACCTTCGGTATCGTAATATCGGTTCAGGTCGTTGCTGAAACGGAAGCCTGTACGGAGATTTTCAACGATCAGTTTTTCGGCTTTTACTTTCTCCACAAGGAGTTTGCTTGTTTTTAACGAAAGTTTTCTAATCGGTTCAAAATCAAATTTTTGATTTTTTGGTTCTTGATAATAGGTCGTTGCTACTCTCTTCTCAAAATCATCTAAAGCAAGTTCTTCATCCGTCTGTTTCTCCTGTTTCAGCCACGCCATTTTGTCTACGTAATTTTTTGCAGCTGATTTATAAGCATTGTCCAGATTCATCCATATAGCACTTCGCAAAGCCATTTCACTGTCTGAAGGCGGAAGAGGAAAACTGTTAGAACTACCTCTGAAATTCTGTGTGCGGTGATAACTTCCAACTAAAATCAGCGGGTTTCCTTTTCTGGAAATTCGAGTGTTGGTCATTTCTTCATTCTTTTTGCCGAATGAAGTAGAGTAAGTGTACTGAAAATTTGTTTCACTGACCAGTAAACTTATGAAAAATGGCTGAGCCAAACTGTCCTTTTT
>CAZIRA010000015.1:0-12804 GCA_964541615.1 uncultured Paludibacter sp. | reverse complement strand
CCACACATACCATTGAAAATTTTCTGATCGTCAGATTCAGCGATGATTTGTGAAAAAGCGGCCAGCGGAGTGCCGACAATATTAATCCCGCGCACCAGTTCTTCCTGCCTTCCATCGGTGTAGATGCGGTAAACCACGAGCGGATTTAAGTAAAAAGCATTGGCTGAAGCAGCGCCGGTCATGGTGAGTCCTCCGCTCACTTTGTCAATCCGATAGCCGAAAGTCAATCCTCTTTTTTTCAACTCTTCTACAAAAAGAGAGTTTAAAGCTTCGTTGGAAACAGGGCTGGAGCTTTCAATAAGCATATTCGACTGTCGGGTTTCCGTGCCAATGTTCAAGTTTCCGCGTCCGTGTCCGTTGGATTTTGAAAATCCTTCGATTGGAATTCGGCTCATCAGGAAATTCTTCAAAACACCGTCTTTGATGACTTCAACGCGCTGTCCTCTGATTCCTTCATCATCAAATCGATAATCACCACTAAGAATCGTGTTTTTATACTTGGAAACGGTCGGATCAAATGTCACTGAAAGTCTGTTGGGTAGGATGGATTCCCCGATTTTCTTCTTCAAAGTCTGTGCATCATAGCCCGATTTCATGCGGGCACCTTCCACTCTGTGTCCCAGAAATTCATGAAAAAATACGCCGCTCACTTCGCCACTCAGCAAAACCGGCCCTGTATAACTATCTATTTTTGGAGACGCTTTCAATGCCGAAAGTGTCTGAGACATTTGATGTATATCGCTAATAATCTCTTGATTAGGAGGAAAGTCTGACATTTTTCTTCCAAAATAGGTTTTGTAATCCTGAAGCACCATGCCGTCCTCAGCCATCACAATTCCTCCTGTGTAAAGCCTTACCGACGGTTCGTTCTGCTCAATTGCAGCGCCTTCTGTATCAATGAAATATTGTCGGGAAAGATTTAACTGGAAATTGACATAATTCATTAAAACATCCCTATTTTCACCCAAAATTTGCGAAACAGCATTTATCTGAGAAATCACTTTTTCTTCGTCAAACTCCAGTTTTTCGAATTTCATCTCCGGTTCGAAGTGTTTTGATGCTTTTTCAATCGAAAAATCAGGTGCGCTGTCTTCTTCTTTGGGACGAGTAGTGAATTCTGTCTGGTTCGATTCAAGTTCATCCTTTGCCTGTGAATATGCCTGCTGAATTCCTCTCCAAAGCGTCAGTTTGATGTCCTCTTCGATGTCTTCCTCGGGCAAATTGACTGCAATGTTGCTATTCATATTTCCCGTATAATGCAGATTGTCAAACTGGCTGGTTCCAACTCTCATAGTGATGACCATTCGTCTTCCTTTGAAAAAATTATTGTCAGAAATTGCACCAAAACTACTGGAAATATTATGATTAATATTCTTTTCAGCTCTTAAACTAATATAGTAGACAGGAACATCCAACTTGCTCATTACTTCGTAATTGCGAGTCAATTCTTTTTGTAAAATTTTTGTGAGTTTATCTTGGGATGAAACCGGAATGGCAATTAAGAAAAATAGTAAAACAAGATAAATAAAATAATTTTTCATACGAAGGTTTTCTTTTTTTATATGATTGAAATTATACCTCCAATCGGTACATGTTGGTAATATATTGTTCAAATCCAAGTTGTTGATACATTTTATTGGCAGCAATTCTTGTTGGATTGGATGTCAGATTTATTTTTGAAATTCCCCTTGACTTGGCAAATTCAATGGCGTGCAGCATCAGCTTTCTGCCGTAACCTTTTCCTCGCATAGTTTCATCCACTATCACATCTTCAATCCATGCTTTATTTCCGGTCGGGATTTTATAAACCACAAGCGAAATGGTTCCAACAATTTCATCATTTTCTGTTCCTGCGAATAAAAATGTGTTTTTACTGTCAATTACTTCCTGTAATTCTGCTTGATTTGGTACACGAGATGCTGGATTAAGTTGTGGAATTAAACGTTGAAAGGCTTTGATAAGCGTTGGAGTGACTTCGGTAACTTGGAAAATTGTCATAAAAATAGTATTCAAAAAAATAATCTACAAATATAATCATTTCTGCCCATAAAAATAGCCGAACAGTGATGTCCGGCTATCAATTTTAATTTGTAAAAACTACTTTTTAGGTTTTTCAACTTTTGGTTCTTCTGCATCTACCATTGCATTTATTTCTTTTTCATCAACAACTGTTGCAGGGACTACAGTTTCAGGAACTTCTTTGCCTTTCAGATAGGATGGGAGGTTCATTCCCGCAGATTTGAAGAGGTCATCGAGAGGGGGAATGGTTTTCAACAAGCCCGACATAAAATTGGCAGTTGAAGTTTTGCCGTCGTTTCCATTGCCGCTGTCCCAAACGGTAACTTTATCAATTTTAAGATTTTTAATTGCATCCACCTGAGTTTTAACCAGTTCGGGCAATTTTTCGATCATCAGTAATTGATATGCTTTGTCCGGATCGCCACCGGCTGCTTTCACTACGTCGCCGTAACCTTGTGCCTGTTTTGTCAGGATAGAGTACAAACCGCGTGCTTCGGCATCCATTTTTGCAAAAATCGCATCGGCTTCCCCTTTGGCTTGCACACGAATACGTTCCGCTTCGGCTTCTGCTTCGATAACCACTTTTTGCTTCGCAATTTCAGCTGGAACCACGATATTCGCATTTTCAGTAGAACGTTCACGTTCGGCACGGGCATTTTCCGCCAATTGCTCTGCCCGGTAAGCTTCTTCCATCGCTTTGGCTTCCTGCACTTTTTCGGCGGCTGTTGCCAGGCGTTGTGCTTCGGCTTCTTTCTCACGACGTGCAGCATCTGATTGAGCAATGGTAATTTTTGCTGTATTTTCTCCTTCTACGGCTATTGCATTGGCTTCAGAAGTTTTGATACGGGTCAGTTTATCAGCTTCCGCTTTACCGATGAGTTCGTCTTTCATTGCTGTAGCAATGTTAATTTCTCGGTCTTTATCGGCCACTGCTTTACCGGTTTCCCCGATTTTTTCCTGTTCAGCCACAGAAATTTTTGCTTCGTTAATGGCTTTGGCAGCAGCCTCTTTTCCAAGTGCCTCAATGTAACCGCTCTCGTCTTTAATGTCGGTCACGTTTACGTTTATCAGTTTCAATCCCACTTTACGTAGCTCATTATCAACTACTTTCGATATTGCTTCCAGGAATTTATCACGGTCGGAATTGATTTCTTCAATCGTCATGGTGGCAATCACAAGGCGTAATTGACCGAAAAGAATATCGGATGCCAATTCTTTGATTTTGTCCGGCGTAAGTCCCAGCAACCTTTCGGCAGCAGTATTCATCGTTTCCGGTTCGGTAGAAATAGCAATAGTAAATCGGGAAGGTACGTCCACGCGGATATTCTGACGGCTCAGCGCATTGGTCAGATTGGCTTCAATGGACAGCGGTTTCAAATCCAAGTAGGCGAAGTCCTGAATTACCGGCCAAATAAAAGCTCCACCGCCATGAATACATTTTGCAGAAGATCCACCGGTACGTCCATACACTACCAGAATTTTATCAGACGGACAACGCTTAAAGCGGGAAACAAGCGCCATAATCGACACAAAGATGACGATGGCTAAAACAACAATTAACATTAAGGGTGACATAATAATATGATTTATAGATTTACATTTTTGAAATAAATAGTTGAAATACCTCTGAGTTCAGAGTTCTGACAAGTCTTAGATTAAGCACTTTCTGTTTTTTATTGAAAATCGGACTTAGCTTTCAAATTTTCTCAACAATCAGCACGTTGCTGTTTTCAATTCTTGAAATTTTAACCAGTGTGGAGCTTGTAATAGCTTCGTCAGTTTCGGTCATTGCATCAAGTTCTCTAACGGAACCTCTTACGCTAATCAAAACTTTTCCTTTGCCTGATTTATTAGCCGGAATGGTCAGATATACTTCAGCAGTTTTTCCAAGAGTCTCGTCCATTTTGAAATTATTTTCTTCCGCAAGTTTCATCAATTGCTTGATAATCAAGAAGAATATACCAACAAAAATGATTCCGACTACGATTGCTACGATGAAAAGCAACGGTTTACTTTGAATCAAATCATAAAAAGCAATGCCTGACCAGCTGAATCCCAGCAGGAAATTAATCAAGTTGCGTAGAGAGAAAAGCTGAAAAGGAGCTTCTCCATCAGTAAAATCACTGTCGAAATCAGCATTTACACCGTCCATGGCGTCACCGCCGACAAAAGTCATGATGGTCTGAATAATGAAAAAAACGCTGACAGGAATGGCGATAAACCAGAATGCTCGCAGAAGGGGCTCAAGAGTTTGAAGAATTTCCATGATGTAAAGATTAATGGTTAAGTATTCTGTCGGGGTCGTAAAATTTTAGCCAAAGTTATTAAAAATTAGGGAATGGGAAATGAATTTATTATTAAAATTTCCATGTGAATTTATTTATTTGAAATCCGCATCAATCCATTTCCCCGCAAATTACAAAGCAACCTTCAAATCTTCCATCAAATGATGGTTTTTCCTTGAAAATTCCGTAGACAGAAGAGCCTGAGCCCGACATGGAAGCATACGCAGCGCCCATTTCGTACATTTCTTCTTTTATGCTGGCAATTTTTGGATATTTATGAAAAACAGACGGCTCGAAATCATTGAAAATGAAATTTTTCCACTCTTCAACCGGCATTTTAACAAGTTCAGAAAGAGGAATTTCAGCCGGTTTAGGTGTCACACCGGCATATGCTTCCGGTGTTGAAACATGTATATCAGGTTTTGCAAGCAGCAGCCAATATTCTTCCAAAGACAATTCAACAGGACTGAATACATTGCCGATCCCTGTTGCGAAAGTGGGTTGATTTTGAATGAAAAACGGACAGTCTGCACCTAGTTTAGAGGCCAGTTGTTCCAGTCTTTTAGTGCTTATTTTCAGCTGAAAAAGCTCGTTGATTGCCTTCAAAGTAAATGCGGCATCAGACGAACCTCCGCCAAGACCTGCACCAAATGGTATTTGCTTCATTAAAAAAATGTCAATGGGAGGAAACTGATATTTTGTTTGCAACAAACGGTAGGCTTTAATTATCAGGTTTTCTTCCGGATCACCCTGAATTTCAATGCCTGACGACGAAAAGCTATAATCGGTACAAGTCTCTGACGGCTCAATGGAGAGTGCATCCCGCAAGCCGATTGGGTAAAAAATTGTTTCAATATTGTGGTAGCCGTCCGGGCGTCGTTCAACAACATTTAGTCCGATATTAATTTTGGCGTTTGGAAAAACTGTCATAAAATATTTATTTGTTAATCATCTGTATTATAAATTTATAGATATATAAAATTAAAGTACTAATTTATACGATTTTTGGTTGAATATTTAATTAGAAACTTTCAATAAAAGATTTTTCAAAGGTAGTAATTTGACTTCAAGTTATCAACAGTTTGTTAATATGTTTATTTGTCAAAAAGCCTTTTCTTTTGTAATTTTGAATCCAATTTGAAATAATAATTATGGCAGAACAAAGGAGAAGTAAAAACAGACCTGAATATAACGCGCCTGTTCCGGCAAATGAGTACGGCAAGTTGCCACCACAGGCATTGGAGTTGGAAGAAGATGTTTTGGGAGCGATCATGCTTGAAAAAGATGCTTATTCGCTGGTTTCGGACATTCTAAAACCGGAATATTTTTATAAAACAGCGCATCAGAAAATCTTTGAAGCTTTTGTTGATTTGGCACTTTTTCAAGAGCCGATTGACATGCATACCGTGACTGAAAAATTGAGGAAAAAAGGCACCTTGGATGAGGTTGGAGGCCCGTATCAGATTACGTTGCTGACTTCTCGCGTGGCGTCTGCCGCCCATTTGATTTATCACTCTCAAATCATTGTCCAGAAATACCTGGCTCGCGAGCTTATCCGGCTCTCACGTGAAGTACAAACCAAGGCTTTTGATGAAAAAATGGATGTGGATGATTTGATGCAGGAGGCCGAATCAAAACTGTTTGAGATCACACAGCAAAACATGAAAAAAGACGTGACTCAGATCAATCCTGTGATTGAGGAAGCACGTGAAAGGATGAAGGATGCAGCAAAAAAACAAGGTTCCAGCGGACTTTCAACCGGTTTTGATGATTTGGATAAAATTACTTCCGGCTGGCAAAAATCAGACTTAATCATTATTGCAGCTCGTCCTGCGATGGGAAAAACGGCATTTGTTCTTTCGATGGCCAAAAATATGGCTGTGGATCACAATACTCCGGTTGCCATTTTTTCTCTTGAAATGGCCAATGTACAGTTGGTAAACCGATTGTTGATGAATGTATGCAGCTTAGAAGGGGAGAAAATTAAAAACGGACAGCTTACGCCTCAAGAGTGGGAACGTTTCGATAGAGACGTTACGAGGTTATATGATGCTCCGATTTATGTGGACGATACGCCGAGTCTGTCGATTCTCGAACTTCGAAGCAAAGCACGCAGGCTGGTGAAAGAACACAATATACAGATAATAATCATCGATTATTTGCAGTTAATGAATGCGAGCGGAAGTTCATTTGGGAGCCGTGAACAAGAGGTAAGTATGATTTCCCGTTCGCTGAAAGGACTTGCCAAAGAGCTTGATTTGCCCATTATTGCACTATCGCAGCTGAACCGTGGTGTAGAAGGCCGATCCGGTATCGAAGGAAAACGACCTCAGCTTTCGGACCTTCGTGAGTCAGGTGCTATTGAGCAGGATGCCGATATGGTTTGCTTCATCCACCGACCCGAATATTATGGTATTAATACTGACAACGCAGGAAATTCCTACGAAGGTATTGCTGAGATTATTATTTCCAAACACAGAAATGGTGCCGTTGGCGACGTTCGGCTTAAATTCAAAAATGTGTATGCTAAATTCATGAACCTTACTGAGGAACTTGCATTTGGAGAAACTGCATATAAAACAATTGCATCGAAAATTAATTCTGGAATTGAGGCAGAAATTCCTCCTCTTGAAACTCCTGAATATTTGAAGGGTGCACCAATTTCTGGAAAAAACGATCCAGTTCCCTTTTAGTGAAAAAATCGAGAGTGTTTCTCTCGATTTTTTTATTTTATACACTACAAAACCACAGAACCAGGCATTTCAGTTCCATTTATCCTCAAAAATAAGGATAGCAAAATATCAAATATCCTCACAAATTAGGATTGCAGCAATTTTTCCATCAACTTAATTTTGCATCGTAAAAAAACGATTCTAATCAAACAACAAAACGATGAACAAAATTATTTTACTCTTCCTGATTTCTCTTTTCCCTATCACTTTATCAGCCAATAAATTATACATTTCTGGTAAAGTTTTTGACGAGAATAACATGCCGTTAATCGGAGCGCAGATTTCTTGCAAGAATGAAAACAAGCGCGCTGTCTCCAATTTTGATGGTGAATTCATACTTTCCGGTCTTTCCTGTGAAATTGCTGCAATCAATGTGAGCTATTTGGGATATGAAACTTATTTTACCCATGTAAAAACCGATACTGAAAATTCACCTGAACTAACTATAAAAATGACACCTGACGATAAACTGCTTGCCGAAGTGGAAGTTTTTGGAATGCGCCGGAAAGAGCCAGAAAAACTCGATATGTTGACAAGAATACCGCTTCGCGCTTCGGAGCAAGTGCAAAGCATTTCAGTAATTTCTCATAAAATGATTACCGAGCAAGGCGTGCTTTCACTGGGTGATGCGGTTCGGAATGCACCGGGATTGGGTACTTTCGGAACCTTTGGTGGAACTACTGAAAGCCTTACAGCACGTGGTTTTCGTGGTGTGCCAACACTGAAAAACGGCGTACGTGTGCAAAGCGATTTTCGTGGTCAGGGATTTTTGACGGATATGCAGGGCGTGGAAACTATCCAGGTTTTGCGTGGCTCGGCTGCCATTTCGCAAGGTTTGGGTGGCGATCTCGGTTCGGCTGCCGGTGCTATTAATATTGCCACAAAAACACCGCATTTCAAAAATGCAGGACAAGTTGGATTGCGAGTTGGAAGCTGGATGAATGTACGTCCTACATTCGATGTGCAAACGGTTTTTGGCGAAAAGGAAAATGTAGGATTTCGATTGAACGGTGCTTTGGAAAACGGACAAAATTATCGGGTGCATGTAGGCAAAGACCGCTTTTACATCAATCCATCTTTCGCTTGGCGACCGGACAACATGACCGACATCGTGCTGGAAATGGATTACCTGCACGACAGTCGTACGCCCGATCAGGGAACTGTAAATCTTGCTTCCGACAGTATTAATTCCATTTTCAAAATGCCACACGACCGTTTTATGGGATTTGACAGTGATAGAAATATTACCGATATTGTTACTTATACAGCCCGGTTTAACAGGAAAATTGGTGATGGTTACAGCGTTCGTGCAGTATATTCCGGCTCACAATTAAATACGCAGAAATTTGCCGGACATGCCAGTGTGTTGAAAAGTTCAACCAAAAATGGCGACTATAATCGTCGTTCAAGGCGTTACAGTGGAAGCAAACGCGATGATGGAAATCAGATGTTTCAGCTCGATTTTATTGGAAAAGACATCTACACCGGAAAAATAAAACATACATTTCAGGTGGGTGCCGATTTCAGAAGTTCGGACGTAAATGCGTTCTCGACTAATGCCGTTGTAGTGGATACTATTGATGTGTTGCAAGCCATAAATAATGCACTTCCTACCGGAATTGAGTTGGATTTTGATGAACCTGAAACGACTAAAACATTTAGCTACGGATTTTCTGCACAAGATGTTATCTCTTTTAACAAATATCTGAAAGCCTCTCTGGGTGCAAGATACAGTTTGTCCAACGGTATCAGCGGTACCACGGCATCAGCCGTAAAAGGCGGTGCTTTTGATCCGATTGTTGGGCTGATTGTTTCGCCTGTGAAAAACATCAATATTTTTGCATCTTTTACAACCACTACTTCATTGAGAAATGCCGCAAACCTGCTGGAAGACGGAACGCCCGTTGGTGAAGCCAAAGAAAAACAAATTGAAATAGGCGTAAAATCGGAATGGTTTCAGGACAGACTTCGCTTTAATCTGACATATTTCGATTTGCTGAATGACAACCTGACCTACGAAGTGTTGAACAGCGCATTGCAAGGCACAGGACGCTATATGAAAGTGGGAAAATTGACCCGAAAAGGATTGGAGGCAGAGCTTACCGGACGACTTTTACCAACCCTGGATGTTGTGCTTGGCTACGCTTATTTGGATGCGCAATATCAGGACAGCCCGAGCTACGTAAACGGCTCTGCACCGATGAATACCGCCAAACACACTGCCAACGGATGGGTGAATTTCAGCATTCCGAAGGGTGCGCTTAAAAATCTTTCCTTTGGAATGGGTGCGTATTACGTGGGTGCTCGCCCGCTGGCGGAATACACGCAACGCGAAATCACAGGACATCAAATTCAGCCAAACACCAAACCGTTTTTAGCAGATGCGTACACTACGCTGAATTTTCAGATGGGATATGCAGTCAGCAATTTCAATTTCAGATTATTTGTAAATAATATCCTTGATCAGGTGGGCTATACGGCTTATTATCGTGGTGGTTACCTAAATCCGACCGATCCAAGAAACATGGCTTTGACCGTAAATTATAGATTTTAATAAATTAAATTAAAGCGTGAAAGTTTGTGCAATAATTGACAATATTCATTAAAGTTGAGGTTTATTTCATTAAACTTTTTACCAAAAATATCATCAAAATAGAAAATTTTACAATGGAACATCCACATACGAAGAAAAAGTCATTCAGCCACATCATGCGTGCATTGCACCGCGACGTAGCATTTATAACCATTGGATTTACAATTGTTTATGCGTTGAGCGGAATGCTCTTGGTTTATAGAAATACCGATTTTTTGAAGTATGAAAAGCAGTTTGAAAATACGCTGGCAACGGGAATAACTGCCGAAAATCTGGCAGGTGAGTTGAAAATCCGTAATCTGAAAGTTGAAAAAGAAGCGGATGGAATTCTCTATTTCAAAGACGGAATTTACAATTCACAGACCGGGAAAGCCGAATATTCCAGAAAAGTATATCCAACTTTTATAGATAAAATGGTCAGTTTGCACAAAATCAATGGAAATAACAAAATGCATTGGTTGTCAACTGCTTATGGCGGATTGCTGTTTTTCCTTGCATTTTCATCGTTGTTTATGTATAAAAAAGGCACCCGCCTCCGCCGAAGATCAATCATCACTATTTCGTTGAGTGTGGTAATAATTGTGGCGGTGATATTGGCGGTATAATGCTGGGTGTTTGGTATTAGGTGCTGGATGTTTGATGTTCGCATAATTAGATTTTTATTAATCAAGCGACATCCCACTTCCAGCATCCAACTTCTATCTTATATTTCTATTGCCAAATTCTCACCTTTTTACTATCTTTGCACTCCTTTTATTTGGTTAATTAAGTTAAATAGTTAATTGAGTAAAATGGTTGAAATCCAATTCAAATCCAAATGAATTTCGCGCATCACTCATAGTTGGCTATGCCGATACTTCGAATTCGCGTAATTCGTATTAAATTCGTATAAAGATATGTTTGAAAGTTTAAGCGACAGGTTAGAACGGTCATTTAAGATACTGAAAGGTGAAGGCAGAATTACGGAAATCAACGTAGCGGAAACGCTGAAAGACGTTCGTAAAGCGCTTTTGGATGCCGACGTAAACTACAAGGTAGCCAAAACATTTACCGATACCGTAAAAGAAAAAGCCATAGGTCAGAACGTACTTACGGCACTGAAACCACAGCAGTTGATGGTGAAAATCGTTCACGACGAGTTGAGCCAGTTGATGGGTGGAAGCAGTGTGGATATTAATTTGAAAGGTTCGCCTGCCGTTATTTTAATGTCCGGTTTGCAAGGTTCGGGTAAGACTACTTTCTCCGGAAAATTGGCAAATCTGCTGAAAACCAAACGTGCTAAACGTCCGCTTCTTGTGGCTTGCGATGTGTATCGACCGGCTGCTATCGAGCAGTTGAAAGTACTTGGCGAACAGCTAGGCATTCCGGTTTATTCCGATGAAGAAAACAAAAATCCGGTAAAAATTGCCGAAGCGGCCATACGTCACGCCCGCAACATGGGAAATGACGTGGTAATCGTCGATACAGCCGGACGTTTGGCTATTGATGAGCTTATGATGAACGAAATTTCGGCTATCAAACAAGCCATTCAGCCGCAGGAAATTCTTTTTGTGGTGGATGCGATGACCGGACAGGATGCCGTGAATACTGCCAAAGAATTTAACGAACGCCTGAATTTTGATGGGGTAGTGCTGACCAAACTCGACGGTGATACTCGCGGTGGTGCGGCGCTTTCAATCCGTACCGTAGTGGATAAGCCTATAAAATTTGTAGGAACGGGCGAAAAAATGGATGCGCTTGACGTGTTTCACCCGGAACGTATGGCCGACCGTATTCTAGGGATGGGTGATATTGTTTCGTTGGTAGAAAAAGCACAAGAGCAGTACGACGAAGAAGAAGCCCGCCGCATCAGCAAGAAAATTGCTAAAAATCAGTTCGATTTCGACGATTTTATGTCGCAAATTCAGCAAATCAAAAAAATGGGAAACATCAAAGACCTTGCGTCTATGATACCCGGCATGGGCAAAGCCCTGAAAGATGTGGATATTGACGACGATGCTTTCAAAGGAATTGAAGCGATTATTCACTCCATGACACCCTACGAGCGCGCCAATCCACCTTCGATAAACGGAAGCCGAAAAAATCGCATAGCACGAGGAAGCGGAACAACTATCGTAGAAATAAACCGATTGCTGAAACAGTTTGACCAAATGAGTAAAATGATGCGCCAGGCGACTTTGAAGCAAGGAATGCAGAAATTGAAGAAGAGAAGATAAAATAAATGTGCCAATCTGCCGATGAGCAAATTGGCATTTTTTATTTGAGAAATAACCATTTAATAACGTCCGAAGGACTTATAACAGCGAAGCATTATATCTATGAACATCATTGACGGAAAATTAATTTCGCAGCAAATCAAAGCCGAAATTGCAGAAGAAGTAAAAGCGATGCTTGCGGCAGGAAAGCGTGCGCCACACTTGGCAGTAATCATCGTTGGACACGACGGAGGCAGTGAGACCTACGTGGCAAGCAAAGTAAAATCTTGTGAAGAAGTGGGTTTCAAATCTACAAAAATAGCTTTTGAGGATACTATAACCGAAGCGGAACTTCTGGCTGAAATCGAAAAATTGAACACCAATCAGGAATTGGATGGATTTATTGTGCAATTACCACTTCCCAACCATATTTCAGAGCAAAAAGTCATAGAGGCAATCGACTATCGTAAGGACGTAGACGGTTTTCATCCCATCAACGTGGGCAGAATGTCTATAGGACTGCCTTGCTATGTTTCGGCTACCCCTTCGGGAATAATGGAACTGCTGAAACGCTACGAAATTCCTACCTCCGGTAAGCATTGCGTGGTAATCGGGCGGAGTAATATTGTAGGGAAACCCGTAGCATCGCTGATGATGCAGAAATCCAACCCCGGCGATGCAACCGTAACCGTGTGCCACAGCCGTACCAAAAACCTGAAAGAAATTACCCTGCAAGCCGATATTATTATTGCCGCACTGGGCAGCCCGGAATTCCTGACCGCTGATATGGTGAAAGAAGGCGCTGTAATCATCGACGTAGGCACCACACGCGTCCCCAGTACCGAAACGAAAAGCGGTTTCCGATTGAAAGGCGATGTGAAATTTGACGAAGTTGCACCGAAATGCTCCTACATCACACCCGTCCCCGGCGGTGTAGGACCCATGACGATAGTTTCGTTGTTGAAAAATACGTTGTTGGC
>CAZIRA010000014.1:35092-39650 GCA_964541615.1 uncultured Paludibacter sp. | reverse complement strand
ATGGGAAAAGTTTTAGTTATTGGCGCGGGTGGTGTAGGAACTGTTGTAGTGCATAAAATGGCTCAAAATCCGGAAGTATTTACGGAGGTAATGTTGGCAAGCCGCACAAAATCGAAGTGCGATGTGATTGCTGCCGATGTAAAAAATAGATACGATTTTGAGATAAAAACAGCACAGGTGGATGCCGATGTTGTGCCGGATTTAGTTCAATTATTGAATGAATTTCAACCAAATCTTGTTGTGAATGTTGCTTTGCCGTATCAGGATCTGACCATCATGGATGCATGCTTGGAAGCCAAAGTTCATTATCTTGATACAGCTAATTACGAGCCGAAAGAAGAGGCAAAATTTGAGTACAGCTGGCAATGGGCTTACCATGATAGGTTCAAAAAAGCAGGTCTGACAGCCATTCTCGGTTGCGGTTTTGATCCGGGAGTGACCAGCGTTTTCACTGCACATGCAGCAAAGCATCATTTTGATGAAATTCACTATTTGGATATCGTTGACTGCAATGCCGGAGATCACGGAAAACCTTTTGCTACAAACTTTAATCCCGAGATTAACATCCGCGAGGTAACTCAAAAAGGGAAATACTGGGAAAATGGCAAATGGATTGAAACAGAGCCGCATGCTGTTCACAAACCATTGAACTATCCGGAAATTGGTGCTAAAGAATCATACCTGATTTATCACGAAGAACTGGAATCGCTGGTGAAAAATTTCCCAACAATCAAACGTGCACGTTTCTGGATGACATTTGGGCAAGAATATTTAACTCACCTTCGCGTGATTCAGAATATCGGTATGGCCCGCATTGACGAGGTGGATTACAATGGTTGTAAAATCGTTCCAATTCAATTCCTGAAAGCTGTATTACCAAATCCGGGAGATTTAGGAGAAAATTACAAAGGAAAAACTTCCATCGGGTGCCGCATCAAAGGTTTCAAAAACGGAAACGTAAAAACGTATTATATCTACAACAATTGCAGCCACGAAGCCGCTTACAAAGAAACCGGCACACAGGCTGTGAGCTACACTACAGGCGTTCCTGCTATGATTGGCGCTATGATGTTTCTGCAAGGAGAATGGAGCAAACCGGGTGTGTTCAACGTAGAACAGTTTAATCCCGATCCATTTATGGCTGAGCTGAATAAGCAAGGTCTTCCATGGAAAGAAATGCACGATGTAGATTTGGAACTGTGATTCGGCAAACTGAATTGTTAAATAATTAAAGAAAGGACATTTAGAGATAAGTGTCCTTTTTTGTTTGTTGAATGTTTCTTATTTTTGCATAAGATTTAAAAGCAATCGCCTCCATGAATAAATTCCACTACATCCTCCTGATACTTTTTATCTCTTTCTCAACAATTTACGCAAAACAAATTAAATTGCTTACCATTGGAAACAGTTTTTCGCAGGATGCGGTGGAAAATTATCTTTTTGATCTGGCAAAAGCAAATGGAGACACTATTATCATAGGTAATATGTATATCGGCGGTTGCTCGCTGGAAAGACACTACAAAAACTCACAAACCAACTCCGACGATTACTCCTACCGGAAAATCACTACGGGTGAAATTGTAGCAACACCTGATTTTACGTTGCGGGAAGCTTTTGAAGATGAAAAATGGGATTTTGTGTCGTTTCAGCAGGTGAGCCAGTATTCCGGAATGTATGAAACTTACTTTCCCTACATCGACAGTTTAATAGTTTACGCAAAAAAATACACGAAAAATGCCGATCTTAAAATAATTCTTCACGCTACCTGGGCTTACGCTCAGAGTTCCACCCATTCCGGATTTAGTAATTACGGCAATGACCAGATGGTTATGTTTTATTCCATCATAGAAACAGCAAAAAAAGTAGCGGAAAAGATAGGAGCTGATGTAATTATCCCTTCAGGAACAGCCATTCAGAATGCCCGCACAAGCACTTTGGGAGATACTTTCTGCCGGGATGGTTACCACCTGGAATTGACTTACGGAAGATATACCTCTGCCTGTACCTGGTTTGAAAAATTATTCGGAATATCCGCAATTGGCAGCAAGTACTACCCCAATACTATTACTCCTTTTCAGGCTAAAATAGCCCAATACGCTGCCCATTATGCTTGCAGAAATCCTCTGGTTGTCACCTCATTGGGCAATTATATAGAAAAATAAGTTTTTTTTGCTACATCAATATTTTCAATTTTAATCCAAAAAATATATGGCATGAAGATTAATCTTAAAACTGCAGGAATTGGCTTGCTGGCTTGTGTTTCATTAACCTCTAAAGGAGAAAAACCCAATATCATCTACATTCTTGCCGACGATCTCGGATATGCAGAATTGGGCTGCTACGGTCAGGAAAAAATTGAAACTCCAAACATCGATCAGCTGGCCAAAAATGGAATCCGATTCACGCAACATTACTCTGGTGCTCCTGTGTCAGCGCCAGCTCGTTGCGTACTCCTCACTGGAAAACACACAGGTCATGCATACATCCGCGGAAATGATGAAATGCCTGAACGTGGAAATGTATGGAGCCACCAAGCCATGCTGGCAGATTCTACGTTGGAAGGTCAGCGTCCGATGCCTGCCGGAACCGTTACTTTCCCTAAACTGCTTCAAAAAGCTGGTTACACCACTGCAATGATTGGAAAATGGGGACTGGGATATCCAGGGTCAGAAGGCACGCCAAACAAGATGGGATTTGATTTTTTCTACGGATACAATTGCCAACGGCAGGCACACACCTACTATCCTCCGTTTTTATACCGAAACGAACATCGCGAGTATCTTCAAAATAAACTTCTGCCGCCTCATACGCTACTTGACAAAGGTGCAGATCCACTCCTTGATGCGAGCTATGCAAAATTTACCCAACAGCAGTATTCACCCGATTTGTTTTTGGAAGAAATTCAAAAATTTGTAAATGAAAATAAAAACAAACCGTTTCTGCTCATGTGGACAACTCCTGTTCCCCACGTTCCGTTACAAGCTCCTCACAAATGGATTGACCACTATGTGAAAAAATTTGGTGATGAAATACCATATGTTGGCAACTCGGGTTACTTTCCTTCCCGTTATCCCCGAGCTACTTACGCAGCTATGATCAGCTATTTCGATGAACAAATCGGAGTCCTGATAAATCAATTAAAAGAGCTGGGCATATATGACAATACATTGGTTATTTTCACCAGCGATAATGGTCCGTCTTTCAGCGGAGGCGCCGATTCTCAGTACTTTTACAGCGCAAAACCGTTTAAAGGAGAACAGGGCTGGGGGAAAACCTCGCTGAGAGAGGGAGGAATTCGTGTCCCGATGATAGCAGCGTGGCCTCAAAAAATCAAAGCCGGCACTACAACTGAGCATATCTCTGCATTCTGGGATGTGATGCCTACGGTGGCTGAAATTGCCGGAATAAAAAAGGTTGATTCTGACGGAATAAGCTTCTTGCCAACATTATTGGATAAAAAACAGAAACAACACAACTATCTATACTGGGAGTTTCCTGAATTTGAAGGTGTAAAAGCTATTCGAATGGGGAAATGGAAAGGTTATATCGGCAATGTCAAAAAAGGAAACAAAACGATGGAACTTTACAACCTGGAAAGCGATCCGCACGAACAGATTGATTTAGCAGCAAAATACCCCGGAATTGTTCGTAAACTTTATAAGAAAATGAATGAAGCACACTCCAAACCGGAGAATAATAAATTTGAAATGTGATTTATTTTGAAACAAATGAAAAAATTATTAACTCTAATAGCCCTTAGTTTAATCTCATTTCAAACCTGGGGGCAGACTCACAGTACTATAAAAATTGAAGAGAGCGATACAAAAGAAATCATAATTAAAAAAGCTGCTCATGTAGTACCAACACAAAATCAGCTGGATGCACTGAGAAATGAGTTTATTGCTTTCATTCACTTTGGTCCAAACACTTTTACACGCAAAGAGTGGGGAAGCGGCATGGAAGATCCGGAGATTTTTGATTTGAAAACGCTTGATACCGACCAATGGTGCCGCGCCATGAAATCTGCCGGAATGAAAATGGTGATTTTGACTGTGAAGCATCACGATGGATTTGTGCTTTGGCAAAGCCGGTACACAGATCACGGTGTAATGTCAACTGGTTTCAGAGATGGTAAAGGAGATATTCTCAAAGATCTTTCTGAGTCGTGCAAAAAATACGGTTTGAAACTTGGAGTGTATCTTTCACCGGCCGATTTATTCCAAATAGAGCACCCTGATGGCTTGTACGGTAACTTAAGCAATTACACCACACGTACCATACCACGCCCGGTTCCTGGAAGACCATTCGAAAACAAGACTACCTTCGAATTTGAGGTAGATGATTATAACGAGTATTTCCTCAATCAACTTTTCGAAATCTTGACCGAATATGGCGAAATTCACGAAGTATGGTTCGATGGAGCACATCCAAAAACCAAAGGCGGGCAACAATATAATTATCCGGCCTGGAAAAAATTAATCCGAACACTGGCTCCAAAGGCCGTTGTATTCGGTCGCGAGGATATCCGCTGGTGTGGCAATGAAGCTGGAAGAACGCG
>CAZIRA010000014.1:21991-34992 GCA_964541615.1 uncultured Paludibacter sp. | reverse complement strand
TTAAATAAAAAGAAAAAAGAGATTGTTATTGTGCTTCGAAATGCTGAAAAAATTAACAGAATCATGCTTCAGGAGGCGGTGGCTACGCATAGCGAGCGGATAGAAAAGCATGCAGTGGATGCTTGGGTGAACAATCAATGGAAAGAAGTTGCCGTGGCAACAAATGTAGGCTATAAACGAATTCTCCGTTTCCCGGATGTTACGACTAATAAAATTCGCATCCGTGTGTTGGAATCAAGGCTCAATCCCGCCATCAGCCATGTTTCGGCTCACTATTACCAAACCCGGCCACCACAATTGACTTTTTTAAGAAACAAAGAAGGAATAGTGACGATTGCGCCGTTGAAAACTGAATTTAACTGGAATCCACACGGTGAAAATGTTGCAGAGAACCTTCATCAGGAGTACGAGATATTTTACACCTTAGACGGCACCAATCCTACACGAACATCTGTAAAGTATGAAAACCCTATAAGAGTTGAAAACCAGGAACTTAGAGCAGTTGCTTTCACCAAAGAGTTGGAAGGAATTGTGCAGGTAGAGCGGATCGGACTTGTAAAAAAAGACTGGAAACTTCTTGGCTTCAGCAGTCAACAAAACAAATTTGGCGCTGAACTGGCTATCGATGCCGATCCGGGTACATCCTGGTTAACAGAAGAAGGTGTTCTGCCGCATGCCATAGCAATTGATTTTGGTAACAATCAGCAGGTCAGCGCTATGACTTACACTCCTCCCACAAATGTAAAATCTGCAGGAATGATGGCAAAAGGGATTATTCAAATCAGTTCCAACGGAAAAGAATGGGAAACAATTGAGACATTTGAATTTGGAAATTTGGTGAATGACCCCAGCCGTCGTACACATCTTTTCCATCGCACCATAACTACCCGTTTCATCCGTTTGGAAGTGCTCGGAATAGAAGGCGATACAAAATCAGTTGGAATTGCCGAACTGGATTTTTTATAACGATCAGGAGTAATTTGTTGGAAAAAAGGTTGAATGAGTTTTATGTACTCATTTCAACCTTTTTTTTACATCATTACTCGATTGGTTTATTTGTTCTCAATATAAAAAATCCAACAATTCCGCCGATAATGGAAGCTGTGAAAATTCCAATTTTTGCTTGTGTAATGATAATTTCATCGGTAAAAGCGAGCGAACTGATGAACAATGACATCGTAAAACCTATTGAAGCTAAAAAGCTTATACCGAATAGATTACGCAGATTCATTCCTTCCGGAAATGGTGCAATGCGTAGTTTCACCAGCAACCAGGTAATTCCCACAATTCCGATTACTTTTCCTGCCAAAAGTCCGAGCGATACGCCGAGTGCAACATTTGTGCTGAAGAGCTCCTGCACATCCACATTTACTGAAACACCGGCATTGGCAAGTGCAAAAATCGGCAGCACAATAAATGTTACTATCGGATGCATGGCATGTTCGAGGCGCTGAAGAGGCGGAATGGCGCAATTGGTGTCTTTTTTAATTATTTCCAGCTGATGAATTTGCTCGTCTGTGAGCGTAACTTTATCATTGGGAAGAATGTCTTTGAATTTATTGATTGAATTTCTTATACGTTCAATAAAAATATTTTCTTTAATGCCCACATTGGCAGGTATGACAAAAGCAGCCAAAACAGCCGCGATAGTAGCGTGAACACCTGAAAGTAAAAATGCAATCCAAACACCTACAATACCGATAATAGCATAAAAAAGAATGTTACGAATACCCATTTTATTACCGATGAACATCACAAGCACAAAACCAAGTCCTACCAACAGACTTTGTATTGAAATTTCTGAAGTATAGAAAAATGCAATGACCAGCACAGCTCCTAAGTCATCTACAATGGCTAAAGCAGTCAGAAATACTTTTAGCGAAAGCGGTATTCTTTTACCTAAAAAGTGAAGAACACCCAGTGCAAACGCAATATCCGTAGCCATCGGAATTCCCCAGCCGTTGCTTGCCTCGCCCGTTGGATTGAGCGAAAAGTAAATAATCGCCGGAATCAGCATACCTCCAAGTGCAGCACCAATGGGCAGAAGCGCTTTGCGCGGATTGGAAAGCTCACCGGCTACGATTTCCCGTTTCAATTCCAGCCCGATTACAAAAAAGAAAATAGCCATCAATCCATCGTTAATCCAATGATGCAGGCTGTATTTCAGGAAAGAAACATCGTTAAACACAATTCCGATTTTATTCTCCAAAAAATGAAAATACTCGTCTGACCAGGGTGAATTTGCCAGATAGAGTGCTGCCAGCACACTTATCCCCAACACAATTCCACCGGATTTTTCTTGTTTAACAAAACGTTGGATAGGTTCTGTAATTTTTTCAATATGCATGATAACTTTGCTGTTAATTTTGCTGTGTTATTTATTGATATACAGTATTTTACTATTAAAATTTCCGTCTGGTAGATGAGTTGTGATTTTGTCGCCGGTTTTTATTTCCTGTGTGGAAGTTAATCGTTTCCCGTTCATAGTGGTAATCGTATAGCCGCGTTCGGTAAGAAATTTGGGCGAATGGGTTTCAATCTTCGTTTGAATCAGATTCAATCTGCTTGATTCGTGAACCATTCTGTTTTGAGCATAATTTTTTATTTTGAAAAGATAGGTTGAAAGTACGTTAGTTTCTTTCAAAAATCCTGTTCTTGCAGCCTGCTTGATTCTAAGCCTCGTCATTTCCAATCTTCTTTCTTCATTTTTAGTTGCCTTGGAAGCGAAATTGCTGAGTTGATGAGCAAATTCATTGATCATATCTTCGGCCTCATCTAAATTTGAAATCAGAAATTCAGCTGCTGCCGTTGGAGTTTTCACGCTGGTATGAGCCACCATATCCAGTATCGAAACATCGCGTTGGTGCCCGATTCCGGCAATGATTGGCAGTGGAAACTGAGCACAGTTGAGAGCCAGGTTATAGCTGTCAAAACAGGATAAATCGGTAGTGGCTCCTCCACCCCGGATAATCACCACCACATCAAAAAGGTCGATATGATCGTAGATTTTTTCCAAAGCCTGAATAATTGAAAGCTCAGCCTGCATGCCTTGCATGATAGCCGGAAAAAGCTTTGGATAAAAAGCATAATTTCTCGAATTGGCATTCAGCTGATCGCAGAAATCGCCGTAACCGGCAGCTGTTTCCGACGAAATAATAGCAAGTCGCTGAGGCAGGACAGGGAAGGATAGCTCTTTGTTCATATCTGCTATTCCTTCAGCTTCTAACTGGCGAATGATTTCCATGCGGCGCGCAGCTAATTCTCCAATGGTGAAAACCGGATCAATATCTCTGATATTCAGGCTGAAACCATACAGACCATTAAATTCAACAACCACAGATACCAACACGGTCATGCCGGCTCGAAAACTTTCACCTGTACTGCTTTCAAAGTAAGGTTTCAGCATTCTATAAGTGCCTGACCAGATATTAGCACGCACTTTAGCGATAATAAGATCGCTATCAGACTCTTTCTCGATCAATTCCAAATAGCAATGACCTCCGTTTTCGCGCAATTCGCTTATCTCGGCACGAACCCATATGGTGTTAGAAAAATTTTGACGGATAACTGCCTGGATTTGACCGGTTAGCTCTGATAGTGAGATTGAATTCATTGTGTTCTTTCTATTTTGACAATGTAAATACCTTTAGATAAATTTTTTGTATCTATCTGAACCAAAGAATGACTGAAATTTTGTTTGAAAATCAACTGTCCGGCAGCAGAGTAGAGGCTTATAAACCCTGAAAATTGATTCTCTTCTAATGGAATTTCCATGATCTGATAGGGATTGTTTTCACCGATATAAATCTTAAAGACACTGTTTTTTACTAAATTCTTACTTGAAATCTGATCAATTGAAGTGAACAATAATCCATTGAGTGATTTGTTAAAATCTGGAATTCCATAGCCAATTTCGTTATTCGGATTTAAGTACCGGCTGGAAGATTCGTAGATGTTATTTCTAATTTCATTCAACGAAAGAGATGGTTTCAAGGTCTTTGCGGCTTGAAGGTAGCAAGCTGCCAATCCTGCAATTATCGGTCCCGAAAATGAAGTTCCACTTCCGTAAAAAATACTTCCATCTGCGTGTAATAGTCGGGGAGTACTTCCATTGGCACAAAGATTCGGTTTTGTTCTTCCGTCAGCTGTGGGGCCGAAGGAGGAAAAAAAACTGCGAATACTGTCTTTGTTAACTGCTCCAACCGTCAAAACCCCTTCAGCATCAGCCGGAACGCCGATGTGTTTCCAAGGTTTATTTCCCTCATTCCCGGCCGAATTTACCACCAAAATTCCTTTATTGAAAGCCAGATTGGCAACAATGCTTGCCCGTGCAGTTTTTCCGTCCAAATCACTGTATTTGTAGTCCATCGCCGGGTCGTCGAACGTGGTGTATCCCAGCGAAGTAGTTGAAACATCTACACCCAGACTGTCGGCATATTCCATCGCTGAAATCCACAAATCCGGCTCATAGAGGTATTCTCCTATGGTAGCTTCAGTTCTTAAAAGCAGGTAAGATGCTTTGGGGGCAGTTCCCACATGAGTGCCGTCAATCTCAGATGCCATTGCGGAAAGGCTGAATGCTCCATGGCTGTCTTCTGCAAAAATATCAGAAAGCGGATTTACAAAATCTTTGGTTCCAAGCAGTCTGCCTTCATTTCTCATCAATTGGAATCCCGGATTTGTATTCACGCTTCTGAAACCTGCGTCTATCACAGCAATATGGATGTTCTCACCCAAAAAACCGTTTTGATGCAGCGCATGTCCGTTCAACTGACTGATTTGCTGAAAAGCCTCACCGTAATTATAATCAGCGGTATTAACCTTTGAGGGTGCAGGAAGAACTGTAGAATTTTCATAGGTTTTTCCAGTGTATTGAACAGACTTTACAAAGGAAAATGATTTTGCATATTCAATTTGAGCCGAATCTTTCAGCAGCACAGTGACTCCGTTCAGCCATTTTGTAGTGGCGTACACGCCCAATCCTTTATCTGAAAGCTGATTGATATATTGCGGATTTACAGGCAAATCTGTGCTGTCAACCGGAATATTGAAAAAAGCCCGTCGTTCGATAGCCCTTTCTGAAAGATATGCAGAAGGATTTGAAAGTGAATAGGGTGAATTGTTTTTGTCGGTAAGCTGGATGTAAAAAAAATATCCGGCAGCATTTATATTTCCGGAAAAACAGGCTGCAACTATCAAAAAATATATGCGTGCAAAAGCTTTTTTCATAATTATGTTCATTGAAATGCAAAGATACTGTTTTTGAAACTTAAATTTTTTGTAAAAAACTAAAAAATGTTAAAAGTTTAGGTAGTTGCATTGTTTGTTACGAAAAATTCGTAGATTTGCGATTATTTCGTAATAGATTGATAGCAAAAGGATTTATAATAAATATTATTATATTAGTATGGAAAAATTAACTCATCAGGAAGAAGAACTCATGCTGATTATCTGGCAGAGTGAACCGGGATTTATAAAAGATTTTATGGATAAAATGGACGAACCCCGTTCGCCATACACTACGGTGGCATCAATGGTGAAGAACCTGGAACGCAAAGGGTATGTAAGAGCCAAACGATACGGGAATACGTACGAATATTCCGCTCTTATCAGAGAAAAAGAGTACAAAAAGAAGTTTTTGTCAAACGTTGTGAAAAATTATTTCGAGAATTCCTACAAGGATTTGGTCAGTTTTTTTGCCGAAGAGAATAAAATTTCTGCCGAAGAATTGCAGGAAATTATTAAGTTGATTGAAAAGAAATAGTAATGAGCAAATAGTTCTGAGTTTCGAATTTCAAACATTGACAGACATCAGACACCTAATTTTAAATATTCGTCAGAAATATGGAAATCTACCTAATAAAAGTCAACGCATCGATAATACTTTTTTATCTCTGTTATAAGCTGTTGTTTCAGCGCGATACATTCTGGTTGTTGCGCCGTACGTATTTGATGGTTAGTGTTCTGTTTTCATTTATTTATCCGCTTTTTTCGATAGAAGGATGGCTGAAAAAACAGGAACCTATCATGTCGGCAATATCTTCCATTCAGCTGGATGAACTGGTAATTTCTCCTTCCGGAGTGAGAAATCTTGGTTTATTTACCGTTGAAAATGTACTTTGGGCTGTCTTTGGTCTGGTTGCTTTGTTTATGACGTTTCATATTCTCATTCAGTTTTATACCATTGTTCGTCGCAGACTGAAAGGAACGAAAACCAGTTTGATGCATATCCCGATTATCAGAATTGATGAAAAGATTACGCCTTTCTCTTTTTTTCAATGGATTTTTATCAATCCGAAACTGTACTCTGAGTCTGAAACAGCCGTAATCCTCGAACACGAACTTACTCACGTTCGCCAATTCCATTCGGTAGATGTGATAGTAGCACAGATTCAGAAAATGTTTTGCTGGTTCAATCCGGCAGCCTGGCTCTTGGAACGGGAGATCCGTCATAATCTGGAATATCTCGCAGATAACCAAGTTCTTAATTCGGGTTTTGAACCCAAGAAATATCAATATCATTTATTAAGTCTTTCTTACGAACCGGCCGAAAGTAAGTTGGGCAATCAGTTTAATGTTTCACCTATCAAAAAAAGAATCAAAATGATGAATTCTAAAAAAACAAAAAAATCAGGATTATTGAAGTATGCTTTAATAATTCCAATTGCGCTTGTCATGCTGCTAATGAGCACCATGCAGGATATGATTGCAGCAACAAAAAATTCCGTATTAGAACAAACGCCTCAAGAAGTAAAAATTCCAATTTCTTCGAGTAAAATTGTGCAAGGGAAAAGAACATCTGTTGATTCAGAGATAAAAGGTATTGCCGTCGCTGAAATTAAAGAACATAAAGAAAAAGAAAGTGCTGAACTGGATGAGATAGTGGTTGTAGGTTACAGCTCAAATGAAAAGCAAGATTCTGAAAATGACAAGAAAGTGTTTGACGTAGTGGAAGTTCCACCGGTATTCGCGGGAGGTGAAAAAGCCATGTTTGAATATTTGTCAAAAAATATAAGATATCCTGTAGAAGCTCAAAAACAGAAAATTCAAGGGAGAGTTGTTGTACAATTTGTTGTGAATGATGAAGGTAAAGTCTCAAATGCAAAAATCGTATATTCAATTGATACCTATTTAGATGCCGAAGCTCTCCGAATTATAAATGCGATGCCGGACTGGACTCCCGGCAAACAAGGCGGTAAAAACGTGAGTGTACGTTATGTATTACCCATACAATTTAAGTTGCAAGGTAATGAAAAGACCGAAAGTCCGGCCAAATCATTATCAGGAAAAGTAGCTGAAGTTGATTCGAAGGATAGTCAGGATTCTGGAGTAGATATAATGACCACCAAAACGACTACCACAACAACCTCAAAACTTGGCAGCGATGTGCTGGTGGTTTTAGATGGAATAATTATTCCTAATTCACAACTAAACGACATTGACCCGAAAGATATTGAATCTATATCGGTACTAAAAGATAAATCGGCAACAGAACTTTATGGCGAAAAAGGAAAAAATGGCGTCATCATTATTACCTCTAAGAAATAATTGTTTCTGAAATGTTTATTAACCTGAAAGGCATCAAGTGGAAAATCTTGGTGCTTTTTTCGTTATCTGAAACTTTGGCTTTGTTTTTGCAAAGAATGGATATGAAATTTTGTAAAGTGAAAAACTACTTATATTTCATAATTATTTTTTGTCTGATGGCGGGCTCGCTTTCAGCCAAAAATCGGAAGAAAGTACCTGAAATAAAAGCGGATTCATGTACTGCGCTTTTGCCTGATTCAGCCGGAATTATTCACCACTTCCCGATGATTATGGTGGGAAATGCGCTCTCTTTACCTGATACGGTCAGTATTCGCTTGCTGAGTCTGGTCAACGATTCGCTCCTCAACGACACTGTTGAACCTATGTTTCGGAATAAAAATGAGTTGATTGATTTTTTTGTCCGAAATATTGTTTATCCCCATCAACTGAAAGATTTAAACATAGAGGACGATCTTCATCTCGTGATGAAAATTGACAAGGATGGTGTATTAACTGAAAGTGAAGTGCTTAATGCTGAAATTCCTGAAATGAAGCAAGAGGTACTCCGTGTTTCAAAATTGCTGCCAGCACTACTGCTGACTGATAAAACGGGCAGAAAAATTAATTCTACTATTCACTTGCCCATCTCATTCCGTATTTTGAAATTATGACTGATAAAGGATTATTTTCATCCCAAGCACTTCTTTCTTCTCCTGTCTTTCCGTAAGTTTTCCTTTTTCTGTACGGCAGATTATCGTTAATCCGAAAATTGCATGTATTTTTGTATTGCTTTTTTCACGAACTTTTTTTTGAAATTTAAATTTCACATTACCTGTATGATCAGACAAGGTGCTATTATTTTCGGATGTCTTGGTGTTGGTGAGCTGATTGTTCATTTCACTTCACTGAGTTTGCCTTCCAGCATTATCGGGATGCTTTTGCTTACTTTGCTCCTTAAAATCGGCTGGATAAAACTGGAATGGGTCAATGATGTGGCCGGTTTTCTGGTGAGTACGCTGCCATTTTACTTTGTGCCTGCAGGAGTAGGCGTTATGCTCTATTTTGATTTAATAGCTACCTCATTCTGGCCTATCGTTGTTGCTTCGGCCGTAAGTACGGTATTGGTGCTCATTGTTACAGGCTGGACTCATCAGCTTATCCGCAACAAAAGCAGAAAAACAGGTGATAATCTTAATTCCAATAACGAATGAACGGGATGTTTCTAAATGAAACGATCATCGTAGCAGCTACGTTCATCATTTACTGGTTGGCGCAGCGACTTCAGGCAAAAACAGGATTTATTTTGCTCAATCCCATTCTTATCACCATTTTGATTATCATATTGTTTCTAATGATTTTCAATATCAATTATGAAGTGTACCAAAAAGGTGGTAAGTATATAGATTTTCTGCTCAAACCGGCGGTGGTAGCCTTGGGTGTGCCGCTTTACAAGCAAATGAAAGTAATCAAAAAACAGGCATTAAATATTGTTATTTCGCAGTTGGCAGGCTGCATTACAGGAATTGTATCGGTAGTGCTCATAGCAAAACTGATGGGCGCATCGCGCGAAATTATTTTTTCACTGACTCCCAAATCGGTTACCACACCCATTGCCATTGAAATTTCCAGGTCCATTGGCGGGATAGCACCGCTCACGGCATCGGTGGTGATTGTGGTGGGAATTTTCGGAGCCGTATTCGGGTACACCATTCTTAAACTTACCGGAGTGAAAAATCCGATGTCCCAAAGCCTGTCGATGGGAAATGCTGCTCATGCCATCGGCACTTCCAAATCTATGGAATTCAGTCCCGCATTTGGAGCCATGTCAAGCATAGGGATGATTGTCAACGGTATTTTCACCGCAATACTTGCACCCTACGTGTTGAAATTGCTCGGAATCTGGATTGAGTTTTAGGTTTTGTTTTTATCAAAGGTGTTCAGGAATATGACTATGCACTGATCCGGGCATCTTTTTGTTTTTTAGAATTAATTAAAAAACCTTTTCGTCTTACTAATTGTTACATTTATGCAGTTTGATCTTATATATCTATTGAAATTATGGAAGAAAACGATGAATTGGTATGTGATTGTAGCAATTTACGAAAAAGTGAAATTATCGAAATTGTTCTGAACTATTGGAATAAAACAATCACAAGTGTTGATGGCACTATGTATGGTGTGAAGAATTGCCCCAAATGCAAAGAAAAGGTCCGAAAAATTATAAGCGAAATAATGGTTAAAAATCAGGCCTTTATGCATTATTATTAGCTTCCTGCCTTTGATAAAACGAAAAATCACCTGCCCCCTGACAGGTGATTTTTTGTGTTTAACACAATTACCGGAGCGCCCGCAGAGTTGTTTTATCACTAATTTATTCTGGTACCGAAAAAACCATTTTTTTTTGTATATTTGTAATTCATTGAGAATTGAATTTTGTGCAACAATACCTCGACATACTCAAAACCTACTGGGGATACGATCAGTTTCGGCCGTTGCAGGCAGAAATCATCCAGAGCGTGCTGGCCAGTCAAGACACGCTAGGATTGATGCCGACAGGTGGAGGAAAATCGCTTACTTTCCAGGTGCCTGCACTGGCACTTGAAGGTGTGTGCATCGTGGTAACGCCATTAATTGCTTTAATGAAAGATCAGGTGGAAAACCTGAAAAAACGGAATATTTCGGCAGCGGCGATTTACTCCGGATTGACTCAAAAGGAGATTTTGCAAACCATGGAAAACGCAGTTCATGGAGCTTACAAATTTCTGTATGTTTCTCCCGAGCGGTTGGCAACAGCTATTTTCATTACCAAAGTGAAGCAGATGAATGTTTCGTTAATTGCCGTGGATGAGTCGCACTGCATTTCGCAGTGGGGATATGATTTCAGGCCTTCGTATCTGAAAATTGCAGAAATTCGCGAATATCAGCCTAATGTGCCGATTTTGGCACTTACAGCTACTGCTACACCGGAGGTGGTAGATGATATTCAGGACAAACTCCTTTTCAAAGAGAAAAACGTTTTTCGGATGAGTTTCCACCGCTCCAATTTGGCTTATGTGGTGCGTGATGTGGAAGATAAAAACAATCAGCTGCTGAAAATTCTGAATTCGGTTTCCGGATCATCGGTGGTGTATGTTCGCAACAGGAAGAAAACCAAGGAAATAGCAGATTGGCTTCACGAAAACGGCGTAACAGCCGAACATTTTCACGCAGGACTTAATAATGAAACAAAAGACGCCCGTCAGAAACGATGGAAGAATGATGAGACACGGGTAATTGTTGCTACCAATGCGTTTGGAATGGGAATTGACAAGCCGGAAGTACGCACGGTGGTTCATTTAGATCTGCCGGATTCAATCGAAGCCTACTTCCAGGAAGCGGGCCGTGCCGGACGCGATGAAAAAAAAGCGTACGCAGTGCTTCTTTTCAATAATTCTGATATCTCAAAACTCAAAAAACGGATTGCTGACACATTTCCACCGAAAGATAAGATAAAAGAAGTCTACGAAGCCGTTGGAAACTACTACCAGGTAGGCGTGGGATCTGGATTGGACAATACATTTGTGTTTGATCTGGCAGATTTCTGCAAGCAGTTTCATCTGCCGATGCTGGTGGCACATAATGCTATAAAAATTCTTCAACAAGCCGGCTATCTTGACCTAACTGACGAGCAGGACAGTTCTTCCACGCTTATTTTCACCAGTCACAAAGACGAACTTTACAAACAGAAACATACCGAGGATCAAGAAAAATTGATTCACGTACTTCTACGCTCATACACAGGACTTTTTACCGATGTGGCTGCCATCAATGAAGAGACATTGGCTACAAGGCTTAATTGGAATCAAGATAAAGTGTACGAACAACTAATAGGTCTAAGCAAAGAAAAAATCATCCGGTACATTCCCAGAAAAAAAACTCCGTTTCTTACTTTCACGCATGAACGAGAACCTATTGAAAGGATAGAACTTGGAAATGAAGCCTACGATGACCGCAAGGAAAGATATATTTCACGTATCAACAGCATGATTGAATATGTTTCGGAGAAAAATGTATGCCGAAGTGTGATGCTGCTCAATTATTTTGGTGAGCGTGGCGGAAAATCATGCGGCAAATGCGACGTTTGTCTGCGAAAAAAGGAAAAGGAATTAAGCAACGAAGAGTTTCAGAAAATCAAAGATGCCATTGAAATATTGCTGACAAAGGATGAATATACAACCAATAACTTGTTGAATGAATTGCCTTACAAAGAAAATAAAATTCTGCAGGTGTTGCGTTATTTGATGGATAATAAGCAGATACGTCAGAATGAACGGATGAAAATAACCTGGATTAAAGAGTAATTTTAAAAAAATGATTAAAATTTTTGGAAGTTCACTTCTACTTTTCAAAAAATATAAATTATCTTTGAACTTTTTCGAAAACATTTAAAATAGTATCATATGAAACAGCCATTAAAAGCAAATTTTCACTCATGAGAATGAAGATTGATGGCGTGTTCCATACGAGAATAATTTTAAAATAAAAAATATTCGTATGAAAGTTTACAAAGCAAACAAGTTTCGGTACTTCCGCTGGCATTGGGGCGACAGGTACGATGCTTGGCGCGTTCGCAAGGTTGACCCGGTATTCTCGGTAATTCCATATTTCCTCCGAACCCGTATGGATGCGCAGAATTTTTTTGAAGAAAGAATTCCTATCGACAACATCGAAGCGTTCATTCGGGAACACAAAGAAGAAATTCCCGGACTTACCCTCATGCATGTGGTCATTGCGGCTATGGTGAGGCTTATTTCTCAACGCCCGAATCTGAACCGATTCGTAATGTGGAATAAAATTTTTGCCCGTAACTACCTGAACATTTCCATAGCTGTAAAACGAACACTCTCCGACGAAGGAGAAGAAACGCTGATAAAACCCTATTTTCTGCCAACAGATACATTGTATGATGTAGTAAAAAAAATAAAAAAAGAGCAGGAAGAAAATCAGCAGGTTGGTCAGCAGAATACATCGGATATGATTTCAAAAATACTGGGTGTATTACCCGATTTTATGATGAGAATTGTTGTATTTTCCCTCTTGTGGATGGATAAAGTAGGACTTTTACCGAGGTTTATCGAGCAGGCAAGCCCGTGGCATTGCAGCTTCTTTCTGACTAATATCGGTTCTATTGGTGTAGAATCCATTTATCATCATTTATACGAATTCGGCAATTGTAGCATATTTGTGGCATTGGGAAAAAAATCGCAACGTCATACGGTGAACAGAACAGGAGAAGTAAAGCCTTACAAAAGTATCCTGTTGAAGTTTGTGCTCGATGAGCGTATTTGCGACGGTTATTACTATGCCTCCTCCATGCGCACTTTTGCAAAAATATTCCAGAATCCCGAACAGTTGCTGACTCCTCCCGAAAAAGTGTTGGTAGACGAAGGTGTGAAATGGAAGAGAATTGATATTTAGTCGAATAGTCGAATAGT
>CAZIRA010000014.1:16654-21891 GCA_964541615.1 uncultured Paludibacter sp. | reverse complement strand
GTAAATTGTAAATAAAAGGTGTCTTACTAACATGGAACCTGAAACTGAAAACAAGAAACCCAAAATAAGGATGCCTGCCGAATGGGAGCCCCAGTCATTTGTCCAGCTCACCTGGCCGCATGCCGGTACTGACTGGGCTGAAATACTGGATGAGGTGTGCGATTGTTTTGATAATATTGCTCGTGAAATTGTAAAACGCCAAAACCTTTTGGTGGTTTGTGCTGAGGAAGAGGCAATTAGGGAACGATTGAAAGATTTGCCGCAGGACAGAATCACCTATGCTCAGATTCCTTCCAACGACACTTGGGCACGCGATCACGGTGGAATTACGATTTTGAAAAATGATATGCCGATCGTGCTCGATTTTACATTTAACGGCTGGGGAATGAAATTTGCAGCCAATCTGGATAATCAAATTACCCGACAGCTTTTTGAGAAAAATATTTTTCCAGAAATTGTAAAATATAAAAACCGGAAAAACTTTGTCCTGGAAGGTGGAAGCATAGAAAGCGATGGCGAAGGAACCATCCTGACCACGGCTGAATGTCTGCTTTCAGAAAATCGGAATAATATTTCGAAAAAAAAAGTTGAAAGGAAACTGAAAAAATATTTGGGTGCAGAGCACATACTCTGGTTACATCACGGTTATCTTTCCGGCGATGATACTGATAGTCATATAGATACGTTGGCAAGATTTTGTAATGAAAATACAATTGCATACGTAAAATGTGATGATAAAAATGATGAGCATTATAATGATTTGGAAAAGATGGAAAAGGAACTTTTTTCTTTTTCTCCCTTAGGGGTTAGGGATTCTTACAATTTGATTCCGCTTCCGATGGCCGATGCAGTTTACGATGAAAACGGCACACGCCTTCCGGCTACGTATGCCAATTTTTTAATAATAAATGAAGCGGTACTTATGCCGACTTATAATTCTCCAAAGGACGAAATCGCCGCCCGGCAATTGCAAAAAGCATTTCCTGACAGAGAAATTGTCGGCATTGACTGCACGGCACTGATTAAACAGCATGGATCGCTCCATTGCGTTACAATGCAGTACAGCCTCCCCTAACCCCTCCAAAGGAGGGGGATTTGGTTCTGCACTCATTGAATTATTGAGCAAAAAACGTGGATGTAATTTCTGTGACTCAATTATTGGGGATAAAGTGTTTGAAAATATTTTTCTTAACTCGGTAAAAGAATATTGTTATACAAAACTTACAATTAAAAACTAATTTCCTTCCCTTCGGGGAGGTTAGGAGGGGCTATATGAAAATCGCACTAATCCAACAATCCAATACTGCCGACAACGCAGAAAATCTGGCTAAACTCGAAAAAAACATCCGTGAAGTCGCTTTGCAGGGAGCGGAACTGGTTGTACTTCAGGAGATTCACAACGGATTATATTTTTGTCAGACGGAAGATGTGTCGGTTTTTGATCAGGCTGAAACCATTCCCGGACCTTCTACGGAGCGTTTTGGAAAATTAGCTGAAGAAATAAGCATTGTTATAGTACTTTCCTTGTTTGAAAAGCGCGCACCGGGACTATATCACAATACGGCTGTAGTAATTGAAAAGGACGGAACCATTGCCGGAATGTATCGTAAAATGCATATCCCTGACGATCCGGCTTACTATGAAAAATTCTACTTTACGCCGGGAGATTTGGGATTTGAGCCTATTCAAACCTCAGTTGGGAAGCTTGGCGTGCTGATTTGTTGGGATCAGTGGTATCCGGAAGCAGCGCGCCTGATGGCTCTGGCAGGTGCAGAAATACTCATTTATCCTACCGCCATCGGATGGGAAAGCACAGATACGACCGAAGAAAAAGAGCGCCAGCGCGATGCCTGGATCACTGTTCAGCGATCACATGCTGTTGCCAACGGGATTCCTGTGATTTCATGCAACAGGGTAGGGTATGAAGCTGATCCTTCCGGTATTACAAAAGGAATTCAGTTCTGGGGTACAAGTTTCATTGCCGGACCGCAAGGTGAAATCCTGACCAAAACTTCCGATAAAAAGGATGAAAATTTAGTTTTTGATTTAGACTTAAACAGAACTGAAACAGTTCGCCGCTGGTGGCCTTTTTTCCGTGATCGAAGAATTGATGCCTACCACGACCTTATCAAAAGGTGGAAATGAGATAATATACAACCGGTAAAGTATTAACAACTCTTTTTGTCAAAGAATGATAAAAAGAGTTGTTTCAATTTGCTGCCTGATCAAAATACCCTTTCTAATCCACTGAAAAATTGCGCTTTATGTTTTCCTCTTTAAGTGTTTTTTATTATTAAAAATTGGTTCTGTTTTAGATTTTAATCACACTACGAGTTTGTTATTAGCGAGGGTGTCGCTTAACTCTTTCCACAGCCTATCTTACTTCTGATACCCATAATTGATAGGTTGCAGTTGATGTCCTTGCTTTTCTAATTGAGCTACTCGGTCCTCTGTTACATTAGATTCTGTCTGATTATAAATTTAAGATAGTCAGCAGTTATAGCTGACATCTTGTCTCCCAAATTTTATAAAAACACACTGCAAAATCTCCTCGGCTAAGTAAAGATCATAATTAGATATTTTCATTATAAAATTATACAATTTTGCACTATACATATTATAGTGTATCAAATGCATTTACAGAACCATCAAGTAGCTGTTCAATCAGTATTTTCTCGTTCGATTTCAAATTGCTGTATTAGTATTGAAAAATTCTTTTGTTAAATAATCAGCAACACGACTTTTTCCAAATTTTTTGATATAATTTGATTGGCAAACAAAAATCTTCAAGTATTCCTAAAAAATTATTCATCAACCCTATTGTCATTTAAAAAAAATGTTCGTACCTTTGCAACCCATTTTGGAGAAAAACTCTAAGTGAATAATTTATAAGTATTTATTTAACAAACTTTGAAAAGAAATGCCTACAATTCAACAATTAGTTAGAAAAGGAAGAGAAGTTCTTGTAGAGAAAAGCAAATCCCCGGCTTTGGATTCATCTCCACAGCGTCGTGGTGTATGCGTACGTGTTTACACTACAACTCCTAAAAAACCTAATTCTGCTATGCGTAAAGTGGCTCGTGTACGTTTGACCAACCAAAAAGAGGTAAACGCATACATTCCGGGTGAAGGACACAACTTGCAAGAACACTCCATTGTGATGGTTCGTGGCGGTCGTGTAAAAGACCTTCCGGGAGTACGTTACCACGTGGTTCGCGGAACATTGGATACTGCCGGTGTAAACGGCCGTACTCAACGTCGCTCCAAATACGGTGCAAAACGTCCGAAACCAGGACAAGCAGCAGCGGCTACAGCGAAGAAAAAGAAATAATCTTCACGCGTAGAATCCAGCAGTTTTTTAGATCTTCGGATCATTCTAACAACAGAAACTAACAAAATCAAGTTTAAACAACTTGTTTGAGTTTTAAGGTAGCAGTTGAAGGTTGAGTAAATGTCTTGGAGAAGACATTGAAGGAACTTAAAGCAACCAAAAAAACAAAAACGGAAATTTTACAAAAATGAGAAAGACAAAACCAAAAAAGAGGATCATTTTGCCCGATCCGGTCTTTAATGAATCAATGGTGACAAAATTTGTGAACCATTTGATGTTTGATGGAAAAAAATCAATCGCTTTCGGTATTTTTTATGATTCGCTGGACGTGGTGAAAGCCAAATTGCCAAACGAAGAAAAATCCCCCCTCGAAATCTGGAAGAAAGCATTGGAAAACATTACTCCGTTAGTGGAAGTTAAATCACGCCGTGTGGGTGGTGCAACATTCCAAGTTCCAACCGAAATTCGTTCCGACAGGAAAGAATCCATTTCAATGAAAAATCTTATTCTTTACGCTCGCAAACGCGGCGGACGTTCGATGGCCGATAAATTGGCTGCCGAGATTATTGATGCGTTCAATAGTCAGGGTGGCTCCTTCAAACGTAAAGAAGATATGCACCGCATGGCGGAAGCCAACCGCGCATTTGCACATTTCAGATTTTAATTGAAAAAGAGACATATATAATATAAGGTATAAAGGAATAAAAGGTTAAATGGCAAAAGCAGATTTAAAATATAACAGAAACATCGGTATCATGGCTCACATTGATGCCGGAAAAACTACTACATCTGAACGTATATTGTTTTACACCGGACTGACTCACAAAATTGGTGAAACTCACGAAGGAACAGCAACTATGGACTGGATGGCGCAGGAGCAGGAACGTGGTATCACTATCACATCAGCTGCTACTACTACATCCTGGAAATACAACGACCAGAAATATAAAATCAATCTGATTGACACTCCGGGTCACGTGGACTTTACCGTAGAGGTAGAACGTTCGCTTCGTATCCTGGACGGTGCCGTTGCTGCATTCTGTGCAGTAGGTGGTGTTGAACCGCAGTCAGAAACAGTTTGGCGTCAAGCTGACAAGTACAATGTTCCACGTGTCGGCTACGTAAATAAAATGGACCGCTCAGGTGCTAATTTTTACGAAGTAGTTCGTCAGATTAAAGAAGTGCTTGGAGCTACTCCATGTCCTATTCAAATTCCAATCGGCGCTGAAGAAAAATTCAAAGGCGTTGTGGATTTGATCAAAATGAAAGCAATCCTGTGGCACGACGAAACCATGGGTGCAGAATATCACGTAGAAGAAATTCCTGCTGACCTTGCAGACGAAGCACAAGAGTGGAGAGAAAAAATGCTCGAAGCATGTGCTGAATTTGACGATGTGGTAATGGAAAAATACTTTGACGATCCAGACTCATTGACTGAAGAGGAAATCAAAGCAGCTATCCGCAAAGGAACTCTTGAAATGAAGATTAACCCTATCATTTGTGGTTCATCTTTCAAAAACAAAGGTGTTCAGACTATGCTTGATGCCGTTTGTGCTTTCTTGCCTAGCCCGCTTGACACACCGGAGATCGTTGGTTTCGATCCACGCAATCCAGAGAATGAAGTTGTACGTCACCCAGACGTAACTGAACCTCTTTGTGCTTTGGCATTTAAGATTGCCACTGACCCTTATGTAGGACGTTTGTGTTTCTTCAGAGTTTACTCTGGAAAACTGGATGCAGGATCTTATGTATACAATACCCGTTCTGAAAAGAAAGAGCGTATTTCTCGTATCTTCCAAATGCACTCCAACAAACAAAACCCTGTTGAAACTGTACAAGCAGGTGATATAGGTGCTGGAGTAGGTTTCAAAGATATTCGTACCGGTGATACACTTTGTGACGAAAC
>CAZIRA010000014.1:15203-16554 GCA_964541615.1 uncultured Paludibacter sp. | reverse complement strand
GGTCGTGGTAAATTTGCCGATATCATCGTGAAAGTTGAACCAGCTGACAGCGATTTCGAAGGATCACTACAATTCGTTGACGTAGTAAAAGGTGGTAACATTCCTAAAGAATTTATCCCATCCGTTCAGAAAGGTTTCCAGACTGCCATGAAAAATGGTGTACTTGCAGGATTCCCAGTGGACACTATGAAAGTAACGCTTATGGACGGATCTTTCCACGCAGTAGACTCTGACCAGCTTTCTTTCGAAATCTGTGCTCAAATTGCTTACAAGAATGCTTGTGCCAAAGCAAGACCAGTTCTAATGGAACCAATCATGAAAATTGAAGTGGTAACTCCGGAAGAAAGCATGGGTGACGTTATCGGTGACTTGAACAAGCGCCGCGGACAAGTAGAAGGTATGGACTCAAGCCGTACAGGTGCCAGAATTGTAAAAGCAAAAGTGCCTTTAGCAGAAATGTTCGGTTACGTAACTGCTCTGCGTACAATCACATCCGGTCGTGCTACTTCATCCATGGAGTTCTCACATTACTCAGAAGTTTCAGCTGCAATTGCCAAACAAGTGGTGACTGAAGCCGGCGGAAGGGTAGACTTACTGTAAAAAAACTATTACCTCGTTTAGCGAATGACTCTTAAACGGGGTAATGCTTTATATAATAATAATTAATCTTTAACAAGACAATGAGTCAAAAAATCAGAATCAAACTAAAATCGTATGATCACAATCTGGTAGACAAATCTGCCGAGAAAATTGTGAAAACTGTAAAATCTACAGGTGCAGTAGTAAGCGGACCAATTCCACTTCCAACACATAAACGCATTTTTACAGTAAACCGTTCCACTTTTGTTAACAAAAAGTCACGCGAACAATTCGAACTTTCATCTTACAAACGTCTTATCGACATTTACAGCTCAACCAGCAAAACTGTAGACGCGCTGATGAAACTTGAATTGCCAAGCGGCGTAGAAGTAGAGATAAAAGTGTAATTTCCGAATTCATTTTTTTAACAGGAAATATAATAAACTAAATTAATAACAATGCCGATCCCCCGAGAAAGGGGTTAAGGGTAAAATCAATTGAAATGCCAGGATTATTAGGAAAAAAAATCGGAATGACATCCGTATTCAGTGCCGATGGTAAAAATCTACCATGCACTGTTATCGAAACAGGTCCTTGTGTTGTTACTCAGATCAAAACGTTGGAAAAAGACGGCTACGAAGCAGTACAGTTTGGTTTTCTGCCAAAAACAGAAAAACACACTACTAAGCCAGAAGCAGGTCACTTCAAAGCAGCGGGAGTAGCTCCACAGCGCCACTTGGTTGAGTTCAAAGGAGCTGATAGAGAGTTCCAG
>CAZIRA010000014.1:0-15103 GCA_964541615.1 uncultured Paludibacter sp. | reverse complement strand
GGCGAACGCGTGACTATGCAAAATCTGCAAGTGATTAAAGTTATTCCGGAACAAAATCTTTTAGTAGTAAAAGGTTCGGTACCCGGAGCTAAAGGTTCAATCGTAATCATCTATAAATAACCATGGAATTAAATATTTTAGACATTAAAGGAAAAGAAACCGGAAAGAAAGTATCGTTAGACGATGCAATTTTCGGCATTGAGCCAAATGACCATGCTATTTATTTAGATGTGAAACAATATTTGGCAAATCAGCGTCAAGGTACACACAAAACAAAAGGCAGAAGTGAAGTTGCCGGTAGTACTCGTAAACTTGGTCGTCAGAAAGGCGGCGGGGGAGCTCGTCCGGGCGATATCAAATCTCCGGTACGGGTAGGTGGAGGCCGTATTTTTGGTCCGGTACCACGTGATTACAGCTTCAAACTGAATAAAAAAGTTAAACAGCTTGCACGCAAATCAGCGCTTTCTTACAAAGCTCAAAACAACGCTATCACTATAGTTAACGAACTTAATTTTGAAGCTCCAAAAACTAAAGATTTCGTAGCTATGACAAAAAATTTGCAAGTTGCTGATAAAAAGACACTTTTCGTTTTGACAAATGGAAATAAAAACGTATATTTGTCGGCTCGAAATTTGACAAATTCAAAAGTTATAACTGTTTCAGAATTAAATACTTATTCAATTTTGCATGCGCACAATTTAGTATTTACTGAAGATGCGGTTGTAACATTGCAACAAAATTTTAAAGCATAAGGAGATTCAGATATGTCAATAATTATTAAACCAATCATTACTGAGAAGATGTCTCAACTTGGCGAAAAACTGAACCGCTATGGCTTTAGAGTAGATAAAAACGCAAACAAAGTTGAGATTAAGAAAGCTGTAGAGCAAATGTACAGTGTGACTGTAACTGAAGTAAACACATTGGTGACCGCACCTAAGAAAAGAATCCGCTACACAAAAAGCGGCTTCAACAAAGGAGCTACCAGTGCTTACAAAAAAGCAATCGTTACGCTGAAAGATGGCGATACAATAGATTTTTATAGCAACATCTAAAAAATTAGAAATCTGAAATTAGAAATTAGAAAAATGAAGGTCATTTGCTGAGAAGCAAAACTTCTAACTTCTAACTTCTAACTTCTAACTTAAAAATAAATGGCTGTACGTAAATTAAAGCCCACAACACCGGGGCAGAGACACAAGATTATTGGTACGTTTGACACAATTACTGCAAGTGTACCAGAAAAATCTCTTTTGGGAGGCGCTAATGATAAAAGTGGTGGTCGGAACAACCAAGGTAGGATGACCATGCGCTACTTAGGCGGCGGACATAAGAGAAAATATAGAGTAATTGACTTTAAACGTAACAAAGATGGTGTTCCCGCTACAGTAAAAGCAATCGAATACGACCCGAACCGTTCGGCTCGTATCGCTTTGCTATATTATGCTGATGGCGAAAAACGTTACATTCTTGCACCAAACGGATTGCAAGTGGGTCAAGTAGTACTTTCAGGAGCAGAAGCTGCACCTGAAGTTGGTAATGCGTTGTTTTTGCAAAACATTCCGCTTGGTACCGTTGTTCACAACATTGAACTGCGTCCCGGACAAGGCGCCTCTATGGCCCGCAGTGCCGGAACATTTGCGCAGCTTACTTCGAGAGAAGATAAGTATGCAATTGTAAAATTACCTTCGGGCGAAATCAGAAAAGTACTTTCTACTTGCAAGGCAACTATAGGTAGTGTTGGAAACTCTGACCACGCTTTGGAAAGATCGGGTAAAGCCGGTCGTAGTCGTTGGCTCGGACGTCGTCCACGAGTAAGAGGTGTAGCTATGAACCCTGTTGATCACCCAATGGGTGGTGGTGAAGGCCGCGCATCAGGTGGACATCCACGTTCTCGTAAAGGTTTGTTGGCAAAAGGATACAGAACACGTAAACCTAAAAACCAATCAAATCAGTATATTATTGAAAGAAGAAAAAAATAATTAGAAAAAAGTTAAGTAAATAATATGAGCCGTTCGTTAAAAAAAGGACCATTTATCAGCGTAAAATTAGAAGGCAAAGTGTTGGCCATGAATGAAAGCGGAAAAAAATCCGTAGTAAAAACATGGTCGCGTGCTTCAATGATTTCACCTGATTTCGTAGGTCACACAATCGCAGTTCACAATGGAAACAAATTCATTCCCGTATACATCACAGAAAATATGGTGGGACATAAACTGGGCGAATTCGCACCAACCCGTATTTTCCGCGGTCACGGCGGTAAGAAGAAATGATCCATTGAATAGTTTAAAGTAAGAAAAAAGTAAAAATTTCGATACAATGGGTCAAAGAAAAAAAATATCAGCCGACGCAAGAAAAGAAGCTAACAAAACGCTTTATTTCGCCAAGCTTAACAATGTTCCTACATCACCACGCAAAATGCGCCTGGTAGCGGATATGATCCGCGGCATGGAAGTGAACAAAGCTTTGAGCGTATTAAAGTTTTCAAACAAAGAAGCTTCTTTTAGAATGGAAAAATTGCTGAAATCTGCTATTGCAAACTGGGAATCAAAAACAGAGGACAAAGCAGAAAATGCCAATTTATATGTAAGCGCAGTGTTTGTAGATTCAGCTACCATGCTGAAACGTTTGCGTACCGCTCCGCAAGGACGCGGCTACCGTATCCGCAAGCGTTCAAACCACGTAACACTGTATGTAGATACCAAATTCACTAACGACAACCAAAATTAAGCAAGATGGGACAGAAGACAAATCCGATTAGTAATCGTTTAGGAATCATCCGCGGATGGGATTCTAACTGGTATGGTGGCAACAGCTACGGCGACACTATACTTGAAGACAGCAAAATTAGAAAATACCTGAACGCCCGCCTTGCCAAAGCAAGCGTATCACGCATTGTTATTGAGCGTACGTTGAAACTTATCACCATCACTGTATGTACTGCACGTCCCGGTATCATTATCGGAAAAGGCGGACAGGAAGTGGATAAGTTGAAAGAAGAATTGAAAAAAATCACCGACAAAGAGGTGCAGATCAACATCTTCGAAATCAAACGCCCGGAACTTGACGCAGTGATCGTAGCCAACAACGTAGCGCGCCAGGTAGAAGGTAAAATCGCCTACCGCCGTGCTGTGAAAATGGCAATTGCCTCAACAATGAGAATGGGAGCCGAAGGTATTAAAATTCAGGTATCAGGACGTCTGAATGGTGCTGAGATGGCACGTTCAGAAATGTACAAAGAAGGAAGAACTCCACTGCACACATTCAGAGCTGACATTGACTATGCTCACGCCGAAGCACTTACCAAAGTAGGTATCATCGGTATCAAAGTGTGGATCTGCCGTGGCGAAATCTATGGAAAAAGAGACCTGGCTCCTAACTTTACGGCTGCTAAAGAATCATCACGCGGAGGACGTCACAGTGGTGGCGACAGACCAAACGATCGTGGCGGAAGAGGTTTTAAGAAAAGAAAAAAATAACAGATATTAACGATTTTGATATAAGATATTATGTTACAACCTAAAAAAACCAAATACAGAAGGCAGCAGGACGGAAAATTCAAAGGAAATGCACAACGCGGTAACCAGTTGGCGTTTGGTTCCTTCGGAATCAAAACCCTGGAAGCCAAATGGCTTACCGGACGTCAGTTGGAAGCAGCCCGTGTGGCCGTGACACGTTTTATGCAGCGTGAAGGACAGGTATGGATCCGTGTTTTCCCAGATAAAGGAATTACTCGCAAACCTGCTGATACACGTCAAGGTAAAGGTAAAGGAGCACCAGAAGGATTCGTGGCTCCAGTAACTCCCGGACGCATTCTGTTCGAAATTGAAGGAGTACCTTTCGACGTAGCTAAAGAAGCATTGCGCTTAGCAGCTCAAAAATTACCAGTAACTACAAAGTTCGTCGTAAGACGTGACTATGACACATCTAAAGCATAAGGAAAATGAAAATAAGTGAAATTAAAGAACTGACTGATAAAGAACTTTTGGAGCGTATGGACTCTGAAAAAGAGCATCTATCACGTTTGAAAATGAACCATGCAATTTCTCCACTTGATAATCCGTTGCAGATAAAAGATGTACGTCGTAACATAGCACGTTTTGCAACCGAATTGCGTCAGAGAGAATTAAACAAATAAAAAAGCGAGATTCTGATGGAAACAAGAAATTTAAGAAAAGTGAGAACCGGTGTGGTTTCAAGCAATAAAATGGACAAAACCATTACCGTAGCCGTAAAGTGGAAAGAAAAACACCCGATTTATGGCAAGTTCGTAAACAAGACCAAAAAATATCACGCTCACGACGAAAAAAATGACTGTAACATAGGTGACACTGTGACAATCATGGAAACACGCCCGACGAGCAAACTGAAAAGATGGAGATTAATCGAAATTAACGAAAGAGCTAAATAACACAAAACAATGATACAACAAGAATCAAGACTAGTAGTAGCAGACAATAGCGGAGCCAAAGAAGTACTCTGCATCCGCGTGCTCGGTGGAACCGGCAAGCGCTACGCTTCACTGGGCGACATAATCGTTGTCAGTGTGAAAAGCGTAATCCCTTCCAGCGACATCAAAAAAGGAATCGTATCCAAAGCCGTTATCGTACGTACCAAAAAAGAAGTACGCCGCGCTGATGGTTCATACATCCGCTTTGACGACAACGCATGCGTATTGCTAAACAATGCCGGCGAAATCCGCGGAAGCCGTATTTTCGGTCCGGTAGCCCGTGAACTTCGTGCTACAAATATGAAAATTATATCACTTGCACCTGAGGTGCTTTAATAAAATTAGAAATGTGAAATTAGAAATTAGGATTTGAAATTAGAAATTAGAGATTAGAAATTAGATTTGAAGATTAGTAAAAATTGAAGTAATATCAATTCTTTCGGTTGCTAACTTCCCACTTCTAACTTCCCACTTCTAACTTCCGGCTTCTGACTTCTGACTTCTAACTTCTAACTTAAAGAAAGATGAGTAAATTACACATTAAAAAGGGTGATACTGTATATGTAAATACCGGTGTTGACAAAGGCAAAACCGGACGTGTGCTTGAAGTTCTTGTGAAAGAAGAACGTGCATTCGTAGAAGGTATCAACATGGTATCAAAGCATACCAAACCTAATGCAAAAAGCCCTCAGGGAGGCATTGTGAAGAAAGAAGCTTCCATCCATATTTCAAACCTTAACCCGGTAGAAAAAGGAAAACCAGTTCGCGTAGGCCGCAAGCTGAATGACGATGGAAGATTGGTACGTATTTCAAAAAAATCTGGAGAACAAATTTAAGATATGGAAACAGCTAGCTTAAGAAAAGATTACAAAGAACGTATCGTTCCTATCTTAGTTAAGGAATTTGGATACACCACCGTGATGCAAGCTCCAAAACTTGAGAAAATTGTTTTGAATCAAGGTCTGGGATCTGCAGTAGCCGATAAAAAAATCATCGAAACAGCTATCGCTGAGATGACATTAATCACTGGTCAAAAAGCAGTTCAAACACTTTCAAAAAAGGACATTTCTAACTTCAAACTGCGTAAAAGAATGCCTATCGGTGTACGTGTGACACTTCGCGGCGACCAAATGTATGAATTCCTGGAACGTTTGGTTCGCGTAGCTCTGCCACGTATCCGCGACTTTAGAGGTATCGAAAACAAACTCGATGGACGTGGAAATTATACGCTGGGTATCACTGAACAAATCATTTTCCCAGAAATCAACATTGACAGCATCAGCAAACTGATGGGTATGAACATCACATTCGTGACTACAGCCAAAACAGACGAAGAAGGCTATGCATTGTTGAGAGAATTTGGATTACCGTTTAAGAAAAACTAATAGAAAGAAGATACAATGGCAAAAGAATCAATGAAAGCCCGCGAGGTTAAAAGAGCCAAAATGGTAGCTAAATATGCCGCAAAACGTGAGCAGCTTAAAGCCGAAGGCGATTACGAAGCGCTTCAGGCAATTCCTAAGAATGCTTCACCGGTACGTCTGCACAACCGTTGCAAAATCACCGGACGTCCAAAAGGCTATATCCGCCAGTTTGGTATTTCGCGCATTCAATTCCGCGAAATGGCATCAAAAGGCCTAATCCCGGGAGTAAAGAAAACAAGCTGGTAAGCCCCTCTAAATCTCCCCACAAGGGAGACTTCAAAATTTGACTTATCCTGATTTGTAGAAAAAATTAACAATGCTTTCAAAAATTCCCTTTCCGGGGAATTGATGGGGCCCTCAAATATTGTCCCTGTGTAGGGATCAATTTAAAAAACAAAAATAATGACAGATCCAATTGCAGATTATTTAACTCGTTTGCGGAATGCTATCAAAGCTAACCACCGCGTGGTGGAAATTCCCGCATCGAATTTGAAAAAAGAAATGACAAGGATATTGCACGAGAAAGGCTATATCCTTAACTACAAATTTGTAGAAAATGAGACACAAGGTGTCATCAAAATCGCATTGAAGTATGATCCGGTTAACAAAGTTAACTCAATCAAAAAACTTCAAAGAGTGTCAACTCCTGGTCTCCGCCAGTATGTAGGTTACAAAGACATGCCACGCGTTCTTAACGGACTCGGAATCGCTATTCTTTCTACATCAAAAGGTGTGATGACAGACAAGGAAGCAGTAGGCCTGAAAATAGGCGGTGAAGTAATTTGTTATGTATATTAATGTAGGGAGGAAATAGAATGTCAAGAATAGGAAAATTACCCATAACAGTACCTGCCGGAGTTACGCTATCAGTAAAAGATAACGTGGTAACCGTAAAAGGCCCAAAAGGAGAGCTTTCTCAACAGATCGATCCTAACATTACAGTAGAAGTTGAAGGCAATGAATGCAAAATCACCCGCGCAAACGACGAAAAACAAAATCGTTCGTTCCACGGTCTGTATCGTTCATTGATCAATAATATGGTTGTTGGTGTTTCAGAAGGATACAAAAAAACACTTGAATTGGTAGGAGTTGGTTTCCGTGCAAACTTCCAGGGACAAGTTTTAGAACTGTCTTTAGGTTTTACGCACCCTATTTATTTGGTTTTGCCAAGTGAAGTAAAAGTAGAAACCAAATCAGAGCGTAACCAAAATCCGCTGATCATGCTTGAAAGTGCTGACAAGCAGCTTCTAGGCCAAGTGTGTGCTAAAATCCGTTCATTCCGTAAACCTGAACCTTACAAAGGTAAAGGGGTTAAATTCCAGGGTGAATATATTCGTCGAAAAGCTGGTAAATCAGCTGGTAAATAATCTACGTAAACTTTTGAAACATGAGTAACTTTAAAATAAAAAGAAGAGAAAAGATTAAAGCCCATATCCGTACAAAAATTTCGGGTACAGCTGAAAAACCACGTCTGACCGTTTTCCGTAGTAACGCTCAGATTTACGCTCAAATCATTGACGACGTAAAAGGTGTGACTCTCGTAGCCGCATCATCGCTGGGAAAAGTTGAAAAAGGAGCTAAAGCTGCAAAAGGCGAAAAAGCCGAAGCAGGTGAAAAAATATCCAAATCACAACAAGCCGTTAACGTTGGAAAACAACTGGCAAAAGTAGCTTTGGAAGCAGGAATTAATGAAGTGGTATTTGACCGCAACGGTTATCTGTATCACGGACGTGTTAAACAATTAGCTGACGCTGCACGCGAAGGTGGACTTAAATTTTAATCACAATGGCAACAAATTCAAATAGAGTAAAAACTACAAACGATATAGAACTGAAAGACAGATTGGTGGCCGTAAATCGTGTAACCAAAGTTACCAAAGGAGGTCGTACATTCAGCTTTTCAGCCATGGTAGTGGTAGGAAACGAAGACGGTATTGTTGGTTGGGGTTTAGGTAAAGCAGGTGAAGTAACTGCAGCTATCGCTAAAGGAACCGAAGCAGCTAAAAAGAACTTGATCAAAGTACCCGTTCACAACGGAACTATCCCACACGCACAAATCGCTAAATTCGGCGGTGCAAGAGTATTCATCGGCCCAGCAACAAACGGTACCGGAGTAAAAGCCGGAGGTGCTATGCGTGCCGTACTCGAAAGCGTTGGAATTACAGACGTTTTGGCAAAATCAAAAGGCTCGTCAAACCCTCACAACTTAGTGAAAGCTACTATCCAAGCATTGAGCGAACTACGCGATGCACATCAAGTAGCTCAAAACAGAGGAGTTTCGATGTCAACAGTGTTTAACGGATAATAAATCAGATACTACAAATGGCAACAATAAAAATTAAGCAAGTAAGAAGCCGGATTAGATGTCCGAAAGATCAGAAAAGAACATTGGATGCACTGGGTCTGACAAAACTGAACAAGGTTGTAGAACACGAAGCAACTCCGTCAATCCTGGGAATGGTACAGAAAGTGCACCACTTGGTTGAAGTAATTAAGTAATACAATTATCAATTTTTCGATTTACGGTTTTTCAGAAAATTGCAAATCGACAAATTCAACATCAAATTAACAATACATACATTTAAGATATGAATTTAAGTAATTTAACTCCGGCGGCAGGTTCCGTAAAAACTCGCAAAAGAGTAGGACGCGGTTCAGGTTCCGGAATGGGCGGCACATCTACAAGAGGACACAAAGGAGCAAAATCACGTTCCGGTTATTCTCGCAAAACAGGTTTTGAAGGTGGACAGATGCCTATTCAAAGACGTTTACCAAAATTCGGATTTAAAAATATCAACCGCGTTGAATTCAAAGCTATCAACCTTGAAACACTTCAAGCACTTGCAGACAGCAAGAAACTGGAGAAAATCGGATTGGAAGAGCTTCGCGAAGCCGGTTACATCAATAAATCCGCACTCGTAAAAGTTTTAGGAAAAGGTACCCTTACTGCCAAAATTGAAGTTTCGGCAAATGCATTCTCTAAATCTGCCGAAGAAGCAATCGTAGCAGCAGGTGGATCTGTTGTAAAAATTTAATATGAGTAACAGCCGTCAGTTTTATTCTCCAAGCGGGATTGAAACCGATGGCATGTTTCTTTGTCTGCAAGTGCAGACTTACACCTTAAAAAATTAGAACATCGTATGAAAAAGTTTATTGAAACTTTAAAGAATATCTGGAAAATAGAGGATCTGAGAAACAGACTAATCACTACCGTACTATTTGTATTGATTTACCGTTTCGGATCTTACGTGGTTTTACCTGGTGTTGACGCCAATGCACTATCTGCACTGAAAAGCCAGACAAGCGGTGGTATCATGGCATTGTTGGATATGTTTTCCGGTGGTGCGTTCCAAAATGCATCAATTTTTGCATTGGGAATCATGCCTTATATCTCCGCATCTATCGTTATCCAGTTGTTAACAATCGCAGTTCCCAGATTCCAAAAACTACAACGCGAAGGAGAAAGTGGACGAACTAAGATGAATCAATATACACGTTACCTCACTGTAATCATTCTTGCATTGCAAGGACCTTCTTACTTGGCAAACTTGAAAGTTCAGGTAGCTCAGGCAGGTGCTGCGGTTCCATCAGGAGTATGGTTCATTATTTCATCTACTCTCATTCTGATGGCAGGTAGTATGTTTGTTATGTGGCTTGGTGAAAGAATTACAGACAAAGGTATTGGAAATGGAATTTCATTCATCATTATGGTGGGTATTATTTCACGTCTGCCAGGATCTTTAATACAAGAGTTTAGCTCCCGTGTTGTGGATGCCGGCGGTGGACTGGTTATGTTCCTGCTGGAGATTGTTATCTTACTTTTAGTTATCGGATTTGCAATTCTTTTGGTGCAAGGTACACGTAAAATTCCTGTACAATACGCTAAACGTATTGTGGGTAATAAACAATATGGTGGTGTGCGTCAGTATATACCACTAAAAGTGAATGCTGCTGGAGTAATGCCTATCATTTTTGCTCAGGCTATCATGTTCGTACCGATGGCGTTTGCAGGATATTCTACATCTGAAGCAACACAAAATTTCTGGAGCCATTTTACCCGGTACGAAAGTTTTTGGTACAATTTGATCTTCGCAATTCTGATCATTGCATTTACATACTTCTATACAGCTGTGACTGTGAATCCAACACAAATGGCTGAAGATATGAAACGCAACAATGGTTTCATCCCCGGAATCAAACCAGGAAAGAGAACCGCAGAATACCTGGATACAATCATGTCGCGAATAACTTTACCAGGCTCTTTCTTCTTGGCTTTAATCGCAATTTTACCTGCATTTGCTTCTATTCTTGGAATCAACCAGCAGTTTGCCCAATTCTTTGGTGGAACTTCGCTTTTGATCCTAGTAGGTGTTGTGCTTGATACATTGCAGCAAATAGAAAGCCACCTGTTGATGCGCCACTATGATGGTCTGTTGAAATCAGGAAGAATCAAAGGCCGTACAGGAAGCGCTTCAGCTTATTAGACACTTAGAGCACAGACTATTAGGGCATAGACAAATATAGTTGGACTTTGGAATTTTCTGTCTATAAATCTATCTGTCTGAAATCTAAAAATCTATAAAAAATGATTTATCTTAAATCAGATGAGGAAATAGAATTGTTGCGTGAAAGCAACCAGATTGTGGCCAAGACGTTGGCTGAATTGGCTAAAATTATTAAACCAGGCGTAACCACACTTGAACTTGATAAAAGAGCTGAAGAGTTTATCAGAGATATGGGTGGAGTTCCCGGGTTCCTCGGTTATGGAGGTTTCCCCGGATCCATTTGTACTTCGGTAAATGATCAGATCGTTCATGGTATCCCTTCGGCAGATGTTGTATTGAAAGAGGGAGATATCATCTCGGTTGACTGCGGTGTATTGAAAAATGGTTTTCACGGAGATTCTGCTTATACATTCTGTGTGGGAGAAGTTGCTCCGGAAGTCAAAGAATTACTCCGTACCACCAAAAAATCTTTGTACAAAGGTATAGAGCAGGCTTTTGAAGGTCGACGCATAGGCGATATTGCTTCCGCAGTTCAGGTTTATTGCGAAGAGCGTGGATACTCAGTAGTCCGCGAAATGGTAGGACACGGTGTAGGACGTAGTTTGCACGAATCACCGGAAGTCCCAAACTACGGACGGAAAGGAAACGGGATTCTGCTCAAATCAGGCATGACAATTGCAATTGAGCCGATGATAAATCTGGGTACTCGCCGACTCGTGTTTGAAAAGGATGGTTGGACCACCCGCACTGCCGACGGAAAACCCTCTGCTCACTTCGAACACTCAATTGCAGTACGCCAGGGGAAGGCAGATGTTTTATCAAGTTTTGAATATATCGAACAAGTTATAGGAAAGGATTAGAATAATTTTATGGCAAAACAGCAAGCAATAGAACAAGACGGCACGATAATCGAAGCATTATCTAATGCCATGTTTAGAGTAGAATTGGAAAACGGTCACGTTATTACAGCTCATATCTCCGGAAAAATGCGCATGCACTACATCAAGATTTTGCCGGGTGACAGAGTGAAAGTAGAAATGTCTCCTTACGACCTGTCGAAAGGACGAATATCATTTAGATACAAATAAAAAATTAGACCACTAGACACCAGAGTACAGACACCAGACAGCGATTGTCTGAAAATCTGAAATCTGACGTCTGACATCAAAAAATAAAACAACATGAAAGTCAGAGCATCAGTAAAAAAACGTTCAGCAGATTGCAAAATCGTGCGCAGAAAAGGACGTTTGTACGTTATTAACAAAAAAAATCCCAAGTTTAAACAACGCCAGGGTTAATTAATTCATTTAATTTACAAAAGAAAATAGTTTATGGCTATAAGAATTGTCGGAGTAGATTTACCCCAGAACAAAAGAGGGGAAGTTGGATTGACTTATATCTACGGAATAGGTCGCAGCAGTGCACAAAAAATTTTGCAGAAAGCCGGTGTTGACATCAACATCAAGGTGAAAGATTGGACTGACGACCAAGCAGCTAAAATCCGTGAAATCATCGGTGCCGAGTTTAAGGTAGAAGGTGATTTGCGTTCGGAAACTCAATTAAACATCAAACGTTTGATGGACATTGGTTGTTACCGTGGCATTCGTCATCGTATCGGTCTTCCGTTGAGAGGTCAAAGTACCAAAAACAACGCACGTACGCGTAAAGGTAAAAAGAAAACAGTTGCCAACAAGAAAAAAGCAACTAAATAGTAACTAACCATTTGCGAATTTTAGCAAAATAATAATCAGAAAATAGAATTATGGCAAAGAAACCAGTTGCAGCCAAAAAAAGAGTTGTAAAAGTGGATGGTGTAGGACAGCTGCACGTACATTCATCTTTCAATAACATCATCGTTACCCTTGCTAATTCTGAAGGTCAAGTTATCTCTTGGTCATCAGCAGGTAAAATGGGTTTCCGCGGCTCCAAAAAAAATACGCCTTATGCTGCTCAGATGGCAGCTCAAGACTGCTCTAAAGTTGCTTTTGACTTAGGCCTTCGTAAAGTGAAAGCTTACGTGAAAGGACCAGGCAACGGACGCGAATCAGCTATCCGTACCGTACACGGTGCAGGCATTGAAGTGGTAGAGATTGTTGACGTTACGCCGCTTCCGCACAACGGATGCCGTCCTCCAAAACGCAGAAGAGTTTAATTAATTTACGGAATGCGGCCGGGTGGATTCTGAATGCTGAATCTACCTGTCGTTCTCCGGAAGAATAAAATCTTTTTTCTTGGATCGTTTCCGAAGTAATTTGGATTGCAAATATAACCTCTCTGCAATTGCGGCTGTTACAGCAGAAGCGCTACGAGCGAAAAAGTCAAAACACCAATAGAAAATAATTTTTATAAATAAAAATGGCAAGATATACAGGACCAAAAACAAAAATTGCCCGTAAGTTTGGCGAACCGATTTTCGGACCCGACAAAGTACTGTCGAAAAAGAACTATCCTCCCGGGCAGCACGGTAATTCACGCCGTCGGAAAACTTCTGAGTATGGAATTCAGCTGCGTGAAAAACAAAAAGCTAAATTTACGTATGGTTTGCTGGAAAAACAATTCCGCAGAACTTACGAAAAAGCACTCCGCACAAAAGGTATTACAGGGGTTATCCTCATGCAGCTGCTTGAGTCTCGTCTGGACAATATCGTCTATCGTTTGGGATTCGCTCCTACACGCGCAGGTGCACGCCAGCTTGTGAGTCACCGACACATCACAGTAGATGGAAAAGTTGTAAACATTGCTTCTTACCAGGTTCGTCCCGGACAAGTGATTGCTGTACGCGAGAAAAACAAATCTATGGAAGTAATCCTCAACTCATTGAGCGGTTTCAATCACAGCAAATATCCTTGGATCGAATACACAGATTCAAGCATGTCAGGTGTTTATCTTCATATTCCAGAAAGAGACGATATCCCTGAAAATATTAAAGAACAATTAATCGTAGAGTTGTACTCTAAAAACTAATGAGATTATGGCAATATTAGCATTTCAAAAACCCGACAAGGTAATCATGTTGGAAGCTGATGATTTTCAAGGCAAATTTGAATTTCGTCCGTTGGAACCAGGTTATGGTATTACAGTAGGTAATGCTTTACGCCGTATTCTTCTTTCGTCGCTCGAAGGTTTTGCTATCACTTCTATCCGTATTGACGGCATAGACCACGAGTTTTCCTCCATACCGGGTGTTTTGGATGATGTTACCAATATCATTCTCAACTTGAAGCAGGTACGCTTCAAACAAATTGTTGAAGAAATAGATAACGAGAAAGTAACAATATCCGTTAAAGGAACCACAGCTTTCAAAGCCGGCGATCTGGGTAAACACCTGACTGGATTTGAAGTGCTTAATCCCGATTTCGTGATTTGCACAATGGATAAATCAGCCAACTTCAACATTGACGTTACTATCAACAAAGGACGCGGATACCTTCCGGCCGAAGATCTGAAAGCAACCAATCAAGAAATCGGCGTTATTCCTGTAGATTCGATTTTTACGCCCATCCGAAATGTAAAATATTCGGTTGAGAACTACCGTGTGGAGCAAGTTACCGATTACGAAAAATTAGTTATCGAGATTCAAACAGACGGATCAATCCATCCGAAAGATGCATTGAAAGAAGCTGCTAAAATTCTTATCCACCACTTCATGCTGTTCTCCGACGAGAAAATTTCGCTCGAAGTTCCGGAAGGCGATGGAAACGAAGAATTTGACGAAGAAGTACTTCATATGCGTCAGTTACTGAAAACCAAGCTTACAGACCTGGAACTTTCAGTACGTGCGTTGAACTGCTTGAAAGCTGCCGACGTAACCACTCTGGGAGAATTGGTTAGCAACCACCGTCACGATTTATTGAAATTCCGTAATTTTGGTAAAAAATCGCTGACTGAATTGGAAGAAAAACTAGAGAGCCTAAATCTGAACTTCGGTATGGATGTAAGCAAGTACAAATTAGATAAAGAGTAACATACAAAATGAGACATAATAAAAAATTCAATCATTTAGGACGTACTTCTACGCACAGAAAAGCTATGTTGGCTAACATGTCTGTGTCTCTTATACGTCATAAAAGAATAGCTACTACACTTGCCAAGGCTAAAGCACTGCGCGTGTACGTAGAACCGCTTTTGACAAAAGCAAAGAATGACACTACTCATTCACGTCGTACAGTCTTCAGCTACCTGCAAAACAAAGAAGCTGTTACGGAATTATTCCGCGATGTGGCTGTGAAAATTGCAGACCGTCCGGGTGGATACACCCGTATTCTTCGCACCGGATTCCGCTTGGGTGACAATGCAGAAATGTGTATCATCGAACTGGTTGACTACAACGAAAACATGCTGAAAGACAAAGCAGCTAAGAAATCTACCCGTACTCGCCGCTCCAGAAAAGCTGCTGGTGAAGATACGGAAGCTGCTCCTAAAGCAAAAGCTCCTAAAGCTGCAAAAGAAGAAGCACCAAAAGCTGAAAAAGTAGAAGATGCTCCTAAAGCTGAAGAAGTAAAAGCTGAGGATGTAGTAGTTGAAGAAACTCCGGAAGCTCCTGCTGAAGATAAAGCTGAGTAATTCATTCTTTTGTAAAGGTAAAAAAAGGATTTTCGAAAGAATTTCCTTTTTTTTATGCCTCTGATAGAAGTAAAGTAAGCATCCCAAATCCGCCGCTTTATAGATTGAAAAAAACGGACTGGGAGTAACATCACTCTCCAAGTCCGTTTTATCTTTGTTTTA
>CAZIRA010000013.1:0-40800 GCA_964541615.1 uncultured Paludibacter sp. | reverse complement strand
CTTTTTTTTGGAAATTGGATTTTTCAATTAATGATTAACCTCTGCAACATCTTCTTTTACATGCTTGTGCTTGAAGAATATTGCAAACAAGATGGCAATCACAAGTGCATAACCAGCAAATGTAAGCCAGATGTTGTGCCAGTCTTTCAGGCCGTCGTGTGTGAAGTACTTGTCGATCAACCAACCGCTGATCAAGCTTCCCATGATAGCTCCAAAACCGTTGGTCATCATCATGAAGAGTCCTTGCGCACTCGAACGGATTTTTGAATCGGTCGTAGTTTCAACGAACAGTGAACCGGAGATATTAAAGAAATCAAACGCCATTCCGTACACAATCATTGACAGAATTATCATCCACAGGCCGTCAGCCGGATTTCCATAAGCGAATAAACCAAATCTGAGCACCCAGGCAAACATACTCATCAGCATTACATTCTTTATCCCAAACCGTTTGAGGAAGAAAGGAATTGCCAGAATAAACAGCGTTTCAGAGATTTGCGAAATGGACATAATTATCGTCGAATAACGTACTATGAAAGAGTTTGCGTACTGTGGAATATTTTTGAAATCATCCAAAAATGTGTCGCCGTACATATTGGTCAATTGCAATGCAGCACCCAGGAACATAGAGAAAATGAAGAACAATGCCATTTTATAATTTCCAAAAAGCTTAAAAGCATTCAAACCGAGCATTTCTGTCCAGCTGGCATTTTCCGAAGTAAGTTTTTGAGGTTTGCAGGCAGGCAGCGTGAATGAATAAATTCCAAGAATGATGGCTGCAGCTGCAGAAATATAGAATTGAATCTCCGTGGCTTTGTTTCCAGTCAAATTCGTAGTCCACATAGCAACAATAAATCCTACCGTTCCCCAAACTCGTATCGGCGGAAAATCTTTTACTACATCGTAGTTGTTGGATTTAAGGATGTTGTAAGCTATCGAATTGGATAGTGCAATGGTTGGCATGTAGAAAAACATAGCAACGAGCATAGCCCAGAAAAAAGTATTTGGGTCGTTTATTTGAGGAAGAGAAATGAAAATAAGTCCGCTCACAATGTGGAGAACGCCGTACAGTTTTTCGGCATTAACCCATTTATCGGCAATGATTCCAATCAGCGCAGGCATCAAAATGGACGAAATACCGAGTGTGGAAAATACAGCGCCAAATTCGGCACCTCCCCATTGTTTAGTTGCAAACCAGTAGTTTGCGATAGTTATAAGCCAGGCTCCCCACACAAAAAATTGGAGGAAACTCATGATGGTCAGACGAAGTTTCGTGTTCATATTAGATTATTAAGTTGTGTTTTTTTGATAAAGTATTAATTTAGATATTATTTGTAATTAGTTGTGAAATTATTGATTGAAATAGGTTATTTCTATATCTCTATCTTTTCCTCAGATCAATTTCATCCCGAATCATGGCCGCGATTTCGTATCTTTCTTCATCCACAGCCTGGTCAAGCAATTCTTGAAGCGTGTTTAAAGAAACGTATCTTATTTTTTCGGTCGTCAGGTCAGCAAGCGAAATATTTTTCACAGGATCAGCTTTTTTTTCAATTGGAGCATCTTCATCACTTATCACAGTGCCTACAATTTCTAGTATGTCTGCATGGATGAAAATAGGAGCGTTGCTACGTACAGCAAGCGCCACAGCATCAGAAGTGCGGGCATCAATCACCACGGGTGTTTCGCCGTGGAGCAAATAGATTTCTGAGTAAAATATATCATTCACCATTTCATAGATCACAACTTTCACAAGTTTTGCATTCAGCTCACGAATAATCGAATTCATCAAATCATGCGAAAGCGGGCGTGGAGGCTTGGCATTATTCAATTTCAAAGCGATAGATTGCGCCTCTGCTTCGCCAATCAGCACTGAAAAACGCCTTTTGAAACCGCCATCTTCACTAAGCACCAACGAATAAGTTCCTCCCATCGACTGATTGTAAATCATGCCCGAAATGTGTATTTTAATCTCTTTGCCCATTCAAGAATTCCTTTTTATAATAATGTACAAATATAATTAATTTTTTGTTTTACGCAAAAGCTAAAGCTGAGAGATTTTGAGGGCACAATTTCGTGTCTTATTTTTTCAAAAATAATGCGTATTTTTGCATTCAATATTTCAATATTTTCACAGATGATAAAAAAATCCAATGTTTTAATCAAAAATAAACGGGCTACATTCGATTATGAAATCCTTGACAGGTACGTGGCAGGTGTTCAGCTTTTCGGCACAGAAATCAAATCCATACGCGATGGAAAAGCTTCGCTTGTAGAGACTTACTGCACGTTTATCAACCATGAACTCTGGGTGAAAAATATGAATATTTCTACCTATTTCTTCGGAACATACAACAATCATGAACCTCGTCGTGACAGAAAGCTTCTGCTGAATAAAAAAGAACTGGTTAAGCTGATTCGTGCCACCAAAGAGACCGGGAACACGATTATTCCCATAAAAATGTTTATCAACGACAAGGGACTGGCGAAAATTGAGATAGGACTTGCTCGCGGAAAGAAGATGTACGACAAACGGCAGTCGCTGAAAGAAAAGGATGATAAGCGAGAAATTGACCGGATAAAGAAGGATAAAATATAATTCTGAATCAAAACAGAAGAAACAAAAAACAGCAATTTTTAATTAAACTGCTGTTTTTTTATTTGGATTAAACGTGTTACTGAAAATTTACTTTGTCATAAGAAGATGGATAAACGGTTGTCTGTTTCCCAAATATCGTATTAACTTCTTTCAATTATAAGTTTGTGATGTTAAAACCTAATTACCACCAGAACTTGTTTCCGAATTTCCGCTGCCGCTTTGACCGGAACCGCTCTCACCACCTGTTTTCAAGTCGTCGTTTGTGATACCTCGTTGCACTTTTTTGATTTGCTCCTTCATCTGTCCAAACGTGTAGCTTACATTAATTCCAAAACGTGGAGATTGACGTGTAAATATGTTTTCGCTCCGGTAAGTATCCGTTTCTGTCGTACTTTTGAATTGAATGTACTTTTGAAGGAATCCGTTGGCGTTTGCTGTAATATTAAGTTTTCGTTGAAGGAAGCTTTTGGTAAGAGACAGACTGTAGTAGTAAAATCCGTTGGATGTACCCTGCAATGAAACTGACGGAGAAGTAAATCCACCGTTAGCGTTCAGCCTGAAATTTTTCGGCAGCGTATAGCTCGCACCCAAAAATGAACCATACGTAAATCCTTTATTATCAATAATTTTATTATTCAATTGGTATGAATAGTAGGAGTAGCGTGCAAATCCGTTAAAGTACCAGTTGAAATCTTTGGTCACTTGCCAGCGAAGATAGGTGGAAAGGCCTGTACGGCGCGAATGGCCGATGTTTTCATACGTGGATAATACAACTGTGTCGAGAAGCATGCTCACTTGCTCTATTGAATTATTGGCAAACGAGGTTGATAAACTGGTGTTGAAATTGAATTTCTGAGTAAACAGATTGTAGTTTAGATTGAACGAATTACTGATTTCCGGGATCAAATCGGGATTTCCCTGCGAAATATTTTTCGGATCAGAAACGTTTCTAAACGGATTTAAATAAGTAATATCCGGACGGCTGATTCGCTGTGTGTAGCTCAGCTGAACGTTTGACGATGGCGTAGTCTGATAACTCAGCGTCACAGCTGGAACCAAATTGGTAAATGGCTTTTGGGTAAAAGCCGGATCACCGTTGTATTTTATCGATGCATTGGTGTGTTCCAGACGAGTTCCTACGCGAGCGCTGAATTTCTCCAATTTGTATGTATAGCTACCGTAAGCACCCAGAATTCCATTGGAATGAATCATTTTTTTATCCGTAAAACCTGTCATAGGTTCCCAGATATTGCTTGCAAAGTTGAACAATTTATAATCGTTTTCGCTTTGATTAAGGCGATAGATATACTTCGTTCCTATCTCAATCACGTGTTTTTTGTTGAAAGGCTCGGTATAGTCAAGCTGGAAAGTGTGCTCAGCACCCGAAGAACTGCTTTGGATATGCTGTTTTCTGTCAAAATAGTTGATCTCATTTTCGATATCCGTGAAATTGTCGCTCCCACGTGGCGAGTAACTCATTTTATACGAAGTAGTCAGCAGTTTACCTTTCTTTTTGAACGAACGCTGATAGTCGATACTTCCTTCGTAACCGCCCCAAAGTCCGCCATTTTCAGCAATATTACGGTACATCTGCGTAGTGTCAAGAGATTGAGAGCGAAGCAGGGTAGTGCCGGTTGTTTTGCTGTCATAACCTCCACCAAAGCCGTTTCCGCTCAATGTGAATAAGTTAAGTGTGTCCAGTTCGTAACTGACGCTCAAACTACCATGGCTGAAATTACCGTTGTTATTCCCTTTACTAATTTGGTCAAAATACATAAATTCCTGCGAATTAAAGCTTTCACGGTTTGTTTCAACGGTTGTGCCCGGATTACGGAATCTGCCGTGATTCAGGTTGGTGGTAATTCCCCATTTTCCAATTTTTGTTGAGAAGTAAAGTCCGCCGTTCAATGCACCGTAATTATCCACTCCGGCTCTCACAGTTCCTGTGTAGCCTTTCAGCGAACTTTCAGTGATGATATTGATAATCCCTGCCAAGCCTTCGGCCTCGTATTTTGCGCCTGGCTCTGTTATCACCTCAATGCTTTTCACTGTGCTTGCCGGAATGCTTTTCAGCACCTGAGTGGGGTTGCTCGAAATCATGGTGGTCTCCTTTCCATTCATAAAAATCTTGAAATTCGACTGACCTTTCACCTGAATGTTTTCATCGCCATCCACCGTTACCATTGGCACTTTGCGGAGCATATCGAGCGTGCTCGATGTCTGCGATTCCGGATCAGATTTCATATCGTAGGTGATTTTGTCCAAATCCACTTTCACAAGTGGTTTCTGAGCCGTCACAGTCACTTCTGAGAGCATTCTATCGTTGGAAGGCAACAAAATATTACCCAGATCAATTGTTTTGCTTGAAAAGTCTATTACTGGAACCGTGATTGATTTCATGCCGACTGCATCAAATTTCAGCAGAATAGGATCTTGAGAATCAACCGTCATTTCAAATTTACCATTAGCATCAGCTGCAATGCGCTTGAAAGGCATCATCGGCATAGTAGATTTTGATGCCGAAATGGTTGCAAACGGCACCGACTCGTTAGAAACTGAGTCAATTACAATACCTTTGATTGTGAAAGTTGAAGCTGATTTTTGATTTTGCGAGAAGGCAGTAAATGTAAATAAAATTGCCATCAAAAAGGAAAGAATTGCTTTTTGCATATAGTTGTTAAATTGTGGTGCAAATGTAGTGTTAATGCATGAATCAAGTGATTTGTTAAAATTAATTTTGAAATATATTAAACTAGTTTAATATATTTTACAATAAAAAGTAATACTATCGAATTGCTATGGTTTGGAAATATATTTCATAAAAAAAACGACTGTTGTTTTTCAATTAACAGCCGTTCAGATATAAAATCGTTTTACCTTTCAATTCATGTTTTTTACCTTCGTTTCATCAGTAATGTCCATCAGTTTTTCGTCTTCGCACACAAGCACACGTCCCGGATACATATCCACCCAGTTCAGGTTGTGAGTCGCCACCATAACAGTAGTTCCGGACCGGCGGATAGAGTAGAGGAGCTCCATAATGTCCTGTCCGGTATTTGGGTCGAGGTTTCCGGTAGGTTCGTCAGCAAGAATAATTTCGGGAGAATTGAGTAATGCTCTGGCAATAACGATACGCTGTTGTTCGCCACCTGAAAGTTGGTGAGGCATTTTATAGCCTTTGGTTTGCATTCCCACCTGTTTCAGCACATGGTGAATCTGGTCTGCAATGGCTTTTTTGTCCTGCCATCCCGTAGCTTGAAGCACAAATTCCAGGTTGGCATTCACAGTTCTATCAATTAATAGCTGAAAATCTTGAAACACTATGCCGATTTTACGACGTAGATTTGGAATGTCTTTCCGTTTTATTCTCTGCAAATCATACTCAAGAACTTCTGCAACACCTTCATAAACAGGTATTTCAGCATACATTGATTTCATAAATGTACTTTTACCGCTTCCTACTTTTCCCAAAAGAAAAATAAATTCTCCGCTTTTAATTTCCATCGAAACGTTTTTCAACACAATATGATCCTGCTGGTAAAGCTCTACGTTTTCGTATTTTATGAGTGTTCTGTCTGACATTATTATAAATTTAATGCCCCTTAAATACCCAAGAGGGCTTTTAGAGTGCTATATTTGAGATTTAGCTCTTTAGTTTTTGGCTGCATTCCCCTTTCTCCCTTCGGGGAAAGTGGTTAGCGGTTAGGGGCTTTTTTCTTCATCTTCGGCTGTCTCACTTTTTCAGTAGCCGGTTTTGGTTCCTCTATGGGTAAAATCCTGTTTTTGCTGTTGATAATAAGATATATACCCCAAACAATGAACGGAATACTCAGCCATTGTCCCATATTCAGAATCATTCCGCTTTCAAACGCTTCTTGATTCAGTTTGATAAATTCGAGCAGAAATCTGGTTCCAAAAATTCCAATCAAAAATACGCCGAAAATAAGTCCTGTACGGCGATAAGCTTGCTTTTTCCAGTAAAGCCACCAGGTTATGGCAAATGTCACCAGACAGTAGAGCATCTCGTAAATTTGAGTCGGGTGGTGGGGAAGTCCGTCCCCTTGCGGATCGCGTACAAAGATAAAGCCCCAGGGCATATCTGTCACACTTCCGTAAATCTCTGAGTTCATAAGGTTTCCAAGACGGATGCATGCACCGGTTATAGCTGCTCCAATCACCAATCTGTCAAATCCCCAGATAAAACCTTTGTGTGTTACTTTTTTATCGTAAAAGTACATGGCAGCCATTATTCCGAGCGCACCTCCGTGGCTGGCAAGTCCGCCCTGCCATACATACAGCATTTCCCACGGCTTGGCTAAATATTGGTTACCGTATTTAAACGTAATTCCTAAAAACTCAACCGGCTGAGGCAACAGATGCCACTCGTAAAACAGACAGTGACCTAATCTCGCACCAACAATAGTACCCACCACAACATAGATAAACTGCTTGTCCATCCAGCTTTCGGGAAGTTTTTCGTGTTTATAAAGCTTGGTTACTATTACTAATGCAAGCAGAATCCCGACTGCCCACAATGCGCCGTACCATCTCACAGTCAATGGACCAAGTGAGAAAAGTTCCGGATTTACATCCCAAGTGACAAAATTTAGAATCATAATTTAGACTTTTAGAACAAAGACTTTTTAGAATCAAGACTTCTAGAACTAAGACTTATAAAATTAATTAAAAACTCAACCAGTTAACTACTTAACTACTTAACCACTTAACTAATTAACAAAAACCACCTAAGCTCCGTGGCAGTTTTTGAATTTCTTTCCACTTCCGCAAGGACATGGTTCGTTTCTACCTACCCGTTTTTCTACACGAATCGGCTCTGGACGCTGTTTTTCGCGTGTATCTTGTTTTGTTGGATCGTCGCTTCCTGCTCCGGTTCCAGAAGCAATTTCATCTTTCTGAGTGCGGTATTTGCTGTAGTCAGAACGGCGTTGCTGTTCTCCCTGACGCACTTCACGTGGATCGCGTGTAGGAATTTGTCCGCGCATGATAATTGAAAGTACTTTTCGGTTAATGGTATTTACCATTTCTTTGAAAAGTCCGAAAGATTCCAATTTGTAGATCAAAAGCGGGTCTTTCTGCTCATAGCTGGCATTTTGAACCGATTGACGCAGTTCATCCAGCTGGCGAAGGTGCTCTTTCCACTCATCGTCTATTACGTACAGAAGCGTTTGTTTCTCGAAATCCCGGATTACTTCACGGCCTTCGTTGTTATAGGCATTTTTCAGATTAGTGGTAATATTAAATACACGTTTACCATCTGTGATAGGAATCAGGATGTTTTCGTACTGATCACCTTTCGTTTCATATATGTCTTTGATGACAGGGAAGGCAATGGAGGCCATTTTATCAGTTTTACGCTTGAATGTCTCGCGTGCTACTTCAACCACTTTTTCGGTCAATTCGCCTGAGCGGGTTTTTTTGAATTCTTCTTCATCAATCGGAGAATCCATTGCATAAATTTTCATCAATTCCATTTCATAACCTTCAAAATCTTCATCGTTTTTGAAAGTTTCAATGATGTTTTCAGCTCCGTCGTAAATCATATTGGAAATGTCCACACCTATTCGTTCGCCCATGAGAGCGTGACGACGTTTGGCATAAATAACTTCACGCTGTGCGTTCATTACATCGTCGTACTCCAGCAGTCGCTTACGAATACCGAAGTTGTTTTCTTCCACTTTCTTCTGAGCACGCTCAATAGAGTTTGAAATCATTTTATGTTCTATCACTTCGCCTTCTTTGAAGCCCATTTTATCCATCATTCCTGAGATGCGTTCAGATCCGAAAAGACGCATCAAATCATCTTCCAGCGAAACAAAGAACACCGAAGAGCCCGGGTCTCCCTGACGTCCGGCACGACCCCGAAGCTGCCTGTCCACACGACGGCTTTCGTGGCGCTCAGTACCTACAATAGCCAAACCACCTGCTTCTTTCACTTCAGGTGAAAGCTTAATGTCGGTACCACGGCCGGCCATGTTAGTAGCAATTGTAATGGTTCCTTTTCGACCGGCTTCGGCTACAATATCTGCTTCACGTTGGTGCAGTTTAGCATTCAAAACGTTGTGTTTCAACCCACGTCCGTTAAGCATACGGCTCAGTAATTCAGAAATTTCTACAGATGTTGTACCCACAAGTACCGGTCTTCCCGCATTCACCAGATTTACAACTTCTTCGATTACGGCTTGGTATTTTTCACGTTTAGTGCGATAAACACGGTCTTCCATGTCGTTTCTTGAAATCGGACGGTTAGTAGGAATTACCACCACATCCAATTTGTAGATGTTCCAAAGCTCTCCGGCTTCCGTTTCGGCCGTTCCGGTCATACCCGCCAGTTTGTGGTACATTCGGAAATAGTTCTGTAAAGTAATTGTTGCGAAAGTCTGTGTGGCTGCTTCTACTTTTACACCTTCTTTGGCTTCTATGGCCTGGTGAAGTCCGTCGGAATAACGGCGTCCGTCCATGATACGTCCGGTCTGCTCGTCAACGATTTTTACCTGATTTTCCATTACCACGTATTCCACATCACGTTCAAAAAGCGTGTATGCTTTCAAAAGCTGGTTGATGGTGTGTACGCGTTCTGATTTTACAGAATAATTTTGAAGAATATCGTCTTTTTTGGATTGTTTTTCTTCTTTGGAAAGTGTAGTGTCTCTCTCTAATTCAGCGATTTCATCACCTACATTAGGCAGTACGAACAATAATGGGTCATCAGAATTTCCTGTTATCAGGTCGATACCCTTATCGGTCATTTCAATGGAATTATTTTTTTCATCAATTACAAAATAGAGCGGATCAGTAGCCTCAGGCATACGGCGGTTGTTTTGCTCCATGTAAATTTCTTCCGTTTTAAGCATGGCGGCTCTTACACCTTGCTCACTCAGGTATTTGATGAGCGGTTTGTTTTTCGGCATCCCTTTGTAGGAACGGAAAAGAGCCAATGTTCCTTCTTCGCGCACTTTTTCGTCTTCTGATTTCATCTTAGCACGTGCGTCGGCCAAGTATTTAGTAACAAGCTGGCGCTGTGTGTTTACCAATTTTTCTACTTTCGGACGAAGTTCATCAAATAGCTGATCTTCACCTTTCGGAATAGGACCGGAAATAATCAACGGCGTACGGGCATCGTCAATAAGTACCGAGTCTACCTCATCGACGATGGCATAGTTGTGCGAACGCTGTACCAAGTCGAGCGGGCTGGTGGCCATATTGTCGCGCAGATAGTCGAAACCAAATTCATTGTTAGTTCCAAAGGTAATGTCTGCCAAATATGCCTGACGACGATCGTCAGAATTCGGACGGTGCTTGTCTATACAATCCACAGAAAGTCCGTGGAACATATAAAGTGGCCCCATCCATTCCGAGTCACGTTTTGAAAGGTAATCGTTCACCGTTACAACGTGTACACCTCTGTGTGTCATTCCGTTTAAGAATACAGGGAGAGTGGCCACAAGCGTTTTACCTTCCCCGGTTGCCATCTCAGCAATTTTTCCTTTATGAAGCACCACACCACCAAAAAGCTGTACATCGTAGTGAATCATTTCCCATTTGATCAGGTTTCCCCCGGCAGTCCATTCGTTTTTATAAACGGCTTTATCACCTTGAATACTTACAAAATCGTGTTTTGCTGCTAAGTTACGGTCAAAATCTGTTGCTGTAACTACAGTTTCGGCATTTTCAGTAAATCTGCGGGCAGTATCTTTTATTATTGCGAAAGCTTCCGGAAGAATTTCCATCAATACTTCCTCAATTTTTTCAGTAATTTCTTTTTCTAATTTATCTATTTCTTTGTAAACATTTTCGCGAAGGTGAAGCTCGGTTTCTTCAATTCCTGCTTTTAATTTAGTAATTTGTGCATTTTCAGAAGCTACTGCCTCTTGAATTTTATTCTTCAATATTTCTGTTCGGGCTCGAAGCTCATCGTTTGTCAGACCCTTAATATTTTCGTAAGCCGCTTTAATTCGTTCCACATCCGGTGAAACTTCTTTCATGTCTCTCTGGGCTTTATTTCCCACTATTTTCTTAAAAAAATCGCCAATTCCCATATGTTTTATTACAGTTTGTTTCAATGTTAAAATCAATCTGCAAAGATAATTATTTTTTCGTGGTTATCGGGAGTAGTAATGCTAAATAATGATAAAATGTTAATAGATTATATTGAATATAGGTGCTTTTTCCTCGATTGTATTCGATAAACAGATGAAAAATGAATATTTGTATTTCGTATTACAAAGGTTAAAAATTTCAGTATTTATTTGTAAATTTGCATATTAATAATTTTTGAAAAAGATAATATAATAATATGTCTACATTAAAGCAATTATTTGAAGAACAGACAGCCAAAAAGGTTGAGAGTGAAATTCAGATGGCGGTTTCTGGATCTAATAGAAAATATTTCCGGTTACAGGGTGGTGGTGAAACACTGATAGGAGTTACCGGAACGTCTAAAGAGGAGAATACTGCTTTCATTGAAATGACAAAGCATTTCACTAAAAAAGGTTTGCCGGTTCCACATTTTGTTGGTGCGTCGGAGGATAATTTGCTATACCTTCAAGAAGATTTGGGCGATGTTTTATTGTTTGATTACGTAAAAAAAGGGCGTCAGACACGTCTTTTCAGTTCTCACGAAAAGACAATGCTTCACAAAACCATGGAGATCCTGCCTAAGTTTCAAGTAGTTGGTGCTCAGGGATTTGATTTTTCTATTTGTTATCCTCAGCCTGAATTCAACAAGCGTTCCGTACTTTGGGATTTAAACTATTTCAAATATTGCTTTCTTAAGCCGAGCGGACTCGATTTTCAGGAGAATATTCTGGAAGATGATTTTGACAAACTGGCTGACGCACTGCTTGCAGTTCCTTCAGAAACGTTTATGTATCGCGATTTTCAGAGCAGAAATGTGATGATAAAAGATGGCGAACCCTTCTTTATCGATTACCAGGGTGGGCGAAAAGGCCCTGTTTATTACGATGTAGCTTCGTTTTTGTGGCAGGCAAAAGCGCAGTACGGAGAAGATTTACGGGAAGAACTGCTGAAAACTTACCTTCATTCGTTAAAAAAATACATTGATTTTGAAGAGCAGGATTTTCGGATGAATCTTAAACTATTCGTGCTGTTCAGATTGCTTCAGGTACTTGGGGCGTACGGATATAGAGGATATTTTGAGAAAAAACCACACTTCCTGCAAAGCATTCCGTATGCTATGGAAAATCTTCGTGAGTTGATGGCTGTTTCTGATTTTTCAGCATTCCCGTACCTGCTGAAAGTTCTGACTGACATGGCAAATTTGAAACAATACAAAGAAGTAGAACTTGACAGACCGCTGGTGGTGACCATGTACAGTTTTTCCTATAAAAAAGGTATTCCAAACGATGCTTCGGGGAATGGCGGAGGATTTGTTTTCGACTGTCGTGCCGTGAATAATCCCGGGAAATACGAGCGATTTTATAAATTAACCGGCTTGGATGAACCTGTGATTCAATTCCTGGAAGAAGACGGTGAAATCTTGAAATTCATGCGTAATTCACTTTCATTGGTTGAAGTTTCTGTCAAGAGATACATGGACAGAAAATTCACTAATTTGATGATTTGTTTTGGATGTACGGGTGGTCAGCACCGTTCGGTTTACGCTGCACAGAAAGTTGCAGAATACTTAAATGAAAAGTTTGGAATTGAAGTGCATCTCATTCACCGTGAGCAGAATATCGAACACACATTTGCTCAAAAAATAATTGAGAAACAAGCCTGATTTTAGCTGATAATTATTTAGAAAGTATTCAAACTATAAATCAATCGTCTAATTTTGCAAGGTTGCCAATTATTTTGTATTTTTGCAACCCAAAGAAAAACTGCCGTCATGAGTAATACCAGCCAGCAATACGACCATGCAGCCTCTATCTGCCGTGATATTTATGTGAAGAAACTGAAAGATTACGGTGCTTCTTGGCGAATTTTGCGTCAGACTTCTGTTACTGACCAGATTTTTATCAAAGCAAACCGTATCCGCTCCATCGAAACAAAAGGGGTGAATAAAGTGGGCGACGATATCCGTGGAGAGTTAATGGCAATTGTGAATTACGGTATTATCGGACTGATTCAGATAGAATTAGGTGAAACCACCTGCGATGATATTGACAGAGAAAGGGCTATTGATTTATATGACAAATATATCCAGATTGCCAAAGATCTGATGATGGCCAAAAATCACGACTACGACGAGGCATGGAGGCTTATGCGCCCGCAATCCTATACCGATTTAATTTTACAAAAAATCAACCGCACCAAACAAATTGAGGATAATCACGGTAAAACGCTCATTTCCGAAGGCATTGACGCTAACTATTACGATATGATCAATTACGCAATTTTTGGGTTGATTAAATTTGAGTTTGGTGAATAAAACCAGCAAAACAACATGAACAGAGACAATCAGTACAAATATATTTCGCAAAGTACGCGTGTTGAATCGCCTTTACAGAGAGCCGGAGTGATTGCGTTGGAAATAATCCGGTTGATTTTGGCTGTTGTATTTATCTTTTCAGGCTTTGTAAAAGCTATTGATCCGCTCGGTTCAACCTACAAATTTGAAGATTATCTGACTGCTTTCGGAGGATTTTTCAGTGAACTTACTTTCATAGCATTACCCGCTGCGGTAGCACTTTCGACATTTGAACTGATATTAGGTCTTTGTTTTCTTTTGAAAGTAAAACTGAAAACGACTTCGTTTCTCGCACTTCTTTTTATGGCTGTGATGCTTCCATTGACGCTTTATGTGGCCGTGAAAAATCCTGTGACCGACTGTGGTTGCTTTGGTGATGCGCTGATAATTTCCAACTGGGAAACATTCTATAAAAATATTGTAATCACCGCTTTTGTAGTAATTCTATTGATATTCCACAAAAATTTACGCACCATTTTCATGCCCGATATCGAGTGGATTTTAATATCACTTTTTGTGTTAATTGGCGTTGGGCTTTCCGTTCACAGCCAGCGTAATCTGCCTTTGATTAATTTCCGCCCATACAAAATTGGCGTGAATATACCGGAAGCAATGAAAGTTCCCGAAGGCAAACCGACTGATAAATACGACACTAAATTGATTTATCAAAAAGACGGGATAAATAAGGAATTTACGCTGGAAAATTATCCGGCAAACGACAGTACATGGGTATTTGTAGAGCAGAAATCTACATTGGTACAGAAAGGATTCCAGCCACCGATCCACAACTTTAATATAGTGGACGAAAACAACAATGACATTACCGACGAACTGCTTCGCCACCACGGAAATGTGAATCTGCTGATAACTTACGATGTGAAAAAAGCATCCAAAAAAGGTCTTGAAAGAGCTGAGAAAGTCTATCAGCGAGCCAAAGCCAATAACGAACCTTTCTATGCGCTCACGGCTTCTACAGATGAAGATATTGCAACAGTGAGAGCCGAAACGGGAATTACGTTCCCATTTTGCAAAACCGATCCTGTCACGCTGAAAACCATTATCAGAGCCAATCCCGGATTAATGGTAATTAATACTGGAACAATTAAAGAAAAAAGGAACTGGAGGGATTATTGATCGTTGATTTCAATAAAAACTCTTTTAATAGTAAACTAATTTATAAACAACTATAAAACCTGAATGCCTTAATTTTATGTTGATTTTGACAAAAGAATATGAGGCGATTATTATTATTTTATGAGAAAAAATATTGTAGCAGGAAACTGGAAAATGAACAAAACCCTGCAAGAAGGATTGGCGCTTGCTGCCGAGATAAATAACGTATTGGCTGAGGCAACTCCAAATTGTGAAGTAGTTATCGGAACTCCTTATATTCATTTGGCAAGCGTAGTTTCTGCGGTTGATACAGCTAAGATCCACGTTGCTGCTCAAAACTGCGCCGACAAAGAATCCGGAGCTTACACCGGCGAAATCAGTGCTTCGATGGTAAAATCTACTGGTGCAGAATACGTTATCTTAGGTCACTCAGAACGTCGTGCATACTACGGTGAAACATATGAAATCCTGAAAAATAAAGTCCTTTTGGCACTTTCTAACGATTTGAAACCAATTTTCTGTATCGGTGAATTGAAAGAAGAACGTGAAGCTAACAAACAAAATGAAGTAGTAAAAGCTCAGCTGGAAGGTTCAGTATTCAATCTTTCTGCTGAAGAATTTGGAAAAATCGTACTGGCTTATGAACCTGTTTGGGCTATTGGAACTGGTCTGACAGCTACCGCTGCGCAGGCACAGGAAATTCATGCTTACATCCGAAGTTTGATTGTTGAAAAATACGGCAACGAAGTGGCTGAAAACACAACAATCCTGTACGGTGGAAGCTGTAATCCAGGCAATGCAAAAGAACTTTTTGCAAATCCAGATGTTGACGGTGGTTTAATCGGAGGTGCATCATTGAAATCGGCTGATTTCAAAGGAATCATTGATGCTTTCTAATTTAAAATCATTCTAAAAAACATATTGAATCCTGCAAACTTTACGATTGCAGGATTTTTTATTAATTTTGCAGTCCTTTTTTTAATGCAGAATATTTCTTTTTTAATATAATTAAGGGTAAAGGAGTTAATTAATATTCTCGTTTTAAGCGAAGTGGTAAAAATTTACGAAGAAAATCCAAATCCAATTAAAATCCGCCATGTTGTGGAGGTTTTACGCAATGGAGGGGTAATTATTGTCCCTACCGATACCGTGTATGCATTTGCGTGTGATATTTTCAATTCAAAAGGAATCGATTTGATTTCTAAGCTGAAAAATATCGAAACGCGTAAGTCGGATTTATCATTTATCTGCCACGAAATGAGCCAGGTAAGCGAATATGCCAAGATGGACGACACCGCTTTCAAGCTTATGAAAAAGAACCTTCCCGGTCCATTTACATTTATCCTGCAAGGAAGCAACAGCCTGCCTAAACTTTTCAAAAATAAAAAAAACGTAGGAATCCGTATCCCCAACAACAAGATTACACTTGAAATTGTCAGGGAACTTGGAAATCCGATTATGACCAGCTCCATTCTTATGGATGACATGACCTCGGAATATTATACCGATCCGGAATTGATACGCGAAAAATACGACCAGCGTGTAGATTTGGTTATTGACGGCGGTTATGGTGGATATACACATTCAACCATTATTGACTGCACCGGTGATGAGCCTGAATTGATTCGCGAAGGGGTAGGAGTGATTGAGTATTAGCTTTTAGTTCATAGTTTGATGAACTTATTCGAGGGGAATTCAAAACTTGCAACTTGTAACTCAAAACCTGAAACATCGAAATTGAAACCCACATTTGAAGCTACTTTCAGCGTCATTCTTCTATCTTCCAATATCTTGAAAAAATTCTTCCGGATTTATTTTGTCATTCAAAATAAAAACAGTAATTTTGCAGTCCGTTTATTATCCCGGAAAATAGTCTTTTAAAAGACAGTGTAAATATCCTATTATGTGCCGATTAGCCTCAATTCATAGTAGCGGTATTTTGTTCTAAAAAGGCTGAATATTAATAATAAAACATTTTATAAAAAGTGAATACGTTAAGTTATAAAACCATTTCTGTCAATAAAGCAACTGCACAGAAAGAATGGGTGGTAGTAGATGCTACCGATATGGTATTGGGGCGTATGGGCTCAAAAGTTGCAAAACTTTTACGTGGCAAATACAAACCAAGTTTTACTCCGCACGTTGACTGCGGTGACAATGTAATCATAGTTAATGCAGAAAAAGTGCGTTTGACCGGAGATAAATGGACCGGACGCGTGTATCTACGTCACACTGGTTATCCGGGCGGACAAAGAGAATATACTCCACAAGACCTGATGGACAAAAGTCCAGATCGTCTTATCCGTAAAGTGGTAAAAGGCATGTTGCCAAAAAACCGCCTTGGAGACAAAATTCTCAACAACCTTTATGTGTTTGCAGGTCCGGAACACAACATGCAAGCTCAACAACCGAAACAAATTGATTTAAACTCACTTAAATAACCGATATGGAAAAAATTAATGCATTAGGAAGAAGAAAAGCAGCAATTGCTCGCATTTTCGTGAGTGAAGGAAAAGGTCAGATTACAATCAATAAACGCGAACTTGCTAATTATTTTCCATCACCAATGTTACAATATATTGTAAAACAGCCTCTGAACAAACTTGGAGTTGCTGAAAAATACGATATCAAAGTTAATCTTGACGGTGGCGGATACAACGGACAAGCAGAAGCATTACGTTTGGCAATTGCACGCGCTTTGGTAAAAATAAATCCCGAAGATAAAAAAGCATTAAAATCCGAAGGATTCATGACCCGTGATCCACGCGAAGTGGAACGCAAAAAACCAGGTCAGCCAAAAGCCCGCAAGAGATTCCAGTTCTCAAAACGTTAAGAATATATGTCAATACACAATATGCCAATATGCCGGTTTTCTGCACATTGGCATATTGAAAATTGGCACATTATATCCAGTTTAGTATCTAAATCGCTGAGATCTTTTCTCAATCATTGCGAAGCTACTCGGCGGTTGATTCTAACATTTTTCCAGAATTAAAAAGAAAGTAAACAAAAAAAACAAAAAAATGTCAAGAACAAATTTCGAAGAATTATTGGAAGCTGGCTGTCATTTTGGCCACTTGAAACGCAAATGGAATCCTGCAATGGCTCCATACATCTTTATGGAACGCAACGGTATCCATATCATCGATCTTCACAAAACTGTGGTGAAAATTGACGAAGCAGCTGCTGCAGCAAAACAAATTGCGAAATCAGGACGTAAAATCTTGTTTGTCGCTACAAAAAAACAAGCAAAAGATGTAGTTGCCGATAAAGCAACATCAGTAGGAATGCCTTACATTACAGAACGCTGGGCAGGTGGTATGCTTACCAATTTTCCAACTATTCGAAAAGCGATCAAAAAAATGTCGAACATCGACAAAATGTCTACTGACGGCACATTTGAAAATATCTCAAAACGTGAAAAACTTCAAATTACCCGTCAGCGCGAGAAACTAGAAAAGAACCTTGGTTCTATCGCCGATCTTACCCGCCTGCCATCAGCAGTATTCGTAGTAGATGTGATGAAAGAGCACATTGCTGTTAAAGAAGCTCAACGTCTTGGAATTCCAGTTTTCGGAATAGTTGATACCAACTCAAATCCAAACGACATTGATTTCGTAATTCCAGCAAATGACGATGCAACAAAATCAGTAGAAGTTATTCTTAACGCTGTTTGCGCTGCTATCCAAGAAGGAATGGAAGAACGAAAAGTTGAGAAAATCGACACAGAAGCATCCGAGGCACCTGAAACAAAAGAAAGAAAATCACGCGTGTCAAAACGTCCAAGAACTCAGAAAGAAGACGATGATGCTTTGAAAGCTAACGTGGTTCAGAAATTCGCAAAAGAAGAAGAATAAAGACCCCAACCCCTAAAGGGGAATGTTTGATAATAAAAACAGGGTTGCTCGTTATGATTTAGTTCTAGCTTGTAACCTGTTTTTATAAAAACACTTTCCAGTGGGAAAAATAATGGGTCGAAAAAAATAAATTATAAACAAACTCTACAGCATTCTTACTCCCCCTTTAGGGAGTTGGGGGTATGTAAATAAAATAAAGATATTATGGCAGTAACAATGGCAGAAATTTCAAAATTGCGCACCATGACCGGTGCTGGCATGATGGATTGCAAAAATGCACTTACCGAAGCCAACGGCGATTTTGAAAAAGCAATAGAAATTATTCGTAAAAAGGGACAAGCAATTGCCGCTAAACGCAGCGATCGTGAAGCTTCCGAAGGATGTGTTTTAGCTGATGCAAAAGATGGCTTCGCAGCTGTATTGGCACTAAAATGCGAAACTGACTTCGTAGCTAAAAATGCTGATTTCATCGCTCTTACTCAGTCTATCCTTGATGTAGCTATGGCTCAAAAGCCAGCTTCTATGGATGAATTGAAAGCTTTGGAAATCGACGGACGCTCAATCGAAAACCTGGTAACGGACCGCTCAGGTATTACTGGTGAAAAAATGGAATTGGATTATTACGAATTCGTAAAGGGAGGAAGCGTAGTTTCTTACATCCATCCGGGAAACAAATTGGCTACAATCGTTGCATTTGCTGAGGAAGGTGTTGACACACAAGTAGCTCGCGACATTGCAATGCAGGCTGCAGCTATGAATCCTGTTTCTTTGGACAGAACTTCAGTTCCACAAAAAGTGATCGATACTGAATTGGAAGTTGGTCGTGAAAAAGCTCGTCAAGAAGGAAAGCCAGAAAACATGCTGGATAAAATTGCTGAAGGACGCTTGAACAAATTCTTCCAGGAATCAACTCTTCTGGAACAAGCATTTATTAAAGACAGCAAAGTTTCCGTTACAAATTACTTGAAATCAAACAATGCAACAGCAACTGATTTCAAACGAGTTACTTTGAATCAAGAATAATTCTACTTCTGTTAGATAAAACAAACAGACAAATCGGGTAGGAGGAAAAAATAGTTTTTCCTCCTATTTTTTTCCAATAATTCGATTTTAAAGTTGATGTAAAGTTTGTTAAACAAAAAAAGCACCAAAGAATTGATGCCTTTTGAAAATATTTAAAAGAATATTTAGCTGATAAATAGTAATTCACGATATTTTGGAAGCGGCCACATCTGATTATCTACAATCAGCTCCAGTTTATCGGAATGATAACGGATGATTTCCAGAAACGGAGCTACTGAATCGTGGTAAGCAACTGCTTTTTCGCGAATATTTTCGATTTTATTAGCAATTTTACGAGCTTCCACCATAGCATCAACGTTATTTTTAATGCCGGAAATGTGGACAGCGATCTCTTCAATTAAAGCAATATCATGCTCGTTTAGCGTTTTTGCTTTTTCTCTGTCGAATACGCTGTTGAGCTTATAAACATTATCCAGAAGAACAGTTTGATACTGAGTAGCTACAGGAATTATGTGATTCATAGACAAATCTCCCAACACACGCGCTTCAATCTGGATTTTTTTGGTGTAAGTTTCCCATTTCACCTCATTCCGAGCTTCCAATTCCCGCTCATTCATCACTCCAATGCTTTCAAACATTTTCACAGACTGATCTGCCAAGTAGTTATCGTATATTTCAGGAACGTTTGTATCACAGTTCAATCCACGTTTGCAAGCTTCTGCTTTCCATTCATCGCTATAGCCGTTTCCATCAAAACGAATTGCTTTGCATTCCTTGATATAAAGACGGAGCGTATCGTAGATAGCTTGATCTTTTTTCATTCCAGCCTTCATTTTTTTATCAATTTCTTTCTTGAAATCGATCAATTGAGCAGCCATAACTGAATTCAGAACTATCATTGCAGCCGAACAATTGGCAGATGAACCCACTGCGCGAAATTCAAAGCGATTTCCTGTAAATGCAAACGGTGAGGTGCGATTTCTATCCGTATTGTCCATCAAAACTTCCGGAATGTGGGCTACACCCAGTTTCATTTTTTGCAATTCTTCTACCGTTATATCGTCATCTTCAGAACTATCCTCAATTTTATCCAACACACTCGAAATCTGACTTCCTAGAAAAACAGAAATAATGGCAGGAGGAGCTTCATTGGCTCCAAGGCGGTGTGCATTATTGGCAGACATGATTGATGCTTTCAGTAACGCATTGTTTTTGTAAACAGCCATCATCGCATTTACCACAAAACTGATAAATTGCAGATTTTCATTTGGAGTTTTACCAGGCGTAAATAAACCAACTCCTGTATTTGTTCCAAGCGACCAGTTGTTGTGCTTTCCGGATCCATTCACGCCCGCAAATGGTTTTTCGTGAAGCAATAATTTGAACTGGTGCTTATTGGCCACCTTATCCATAATGGACATAACGAGCAGGTTCTGGTCGTTTGCAAGGTTGGTTTCTCCATAAATCGGTGCAATTTCAAACTGATTGGGAGCTACTTCATTATGTCTTGTTTTCAGCGGAATGCCGTATTTGTACGCTTCAAACTCAACTTCCCGCATAAACGCTGCTACACGCATCGGAACTGCTCCAAAATAGTGGTCTTCTAACTGCTGATTTTTGGCACTTTCATGTCCAATCAGCGTTCTGCCTGTCAGTTTCAAATCAGGGCGAGCGTGATACAAAGCCTGATCAACGAGGAAAAATTCTTGTTCCCATCCTAAGTAGGAATATACTTTTTTTACTTTCGGATCAAATAATTTACAAACTTCGACTGATGCTTTGTCAACAGCTGAAAGGGCTTTCAAAAGTGGAGTTTTATAGTCCAGTGCTTCTCCCGTGTAAGAGATGAAGACTGTTGGAATACAAAGAGTATCATCTACGATAAAAGCCGGTGATGATGGATCCCAGGCTGTGTAACCACGTGCTTCAAAGGTGTTTCGAATTCCTCCGCTTGGAAAGCTCGAAGCATCGGGTTCTTGCTGAGCCAACAATTTTCCTGAAAATTTTTCGATAATATCACCTCCGGGTACATCAACATAATCGATAAATGAGTCGTGCTTTTCGGCAGTTCCATCTGTCAATGGTTGAAACCAGTGAGTATAATGCGTTACACCCATCTCTATAGCCCATAACTTCATTCCGGCAGCTACGTGCTCAGCCACTTCTCTTGGCAACGTTTTTCCCTCGTCAATGGCATCAGTAACGATTTTCATCGTCTCTTTGGAAAGGTATTTCGACATCTGCTTACGGTCAAAAACGTTTTTTCCGTAATACTCTGAAGGTTGTTTCGCAGGTGAACTAACTTCTAACGGAGTGCGTCTGGTAGCTTCTTCTACTGCTTTGAATCGAATTGTGGACATAGTTTTTTGTTAGATTTTTCAAGGTGCAAAGATAAGAAACTTATAAGGAATTTGAGTGGAATATGTAAAGTTGTTTTGAAAAATAATGTTTTTGAGTAATATTGTAAGGGATTTGAAGAAAGAAACGGCAAAATGAAAGGATAGAGACAGCTGATAATTAATTGACTATTCCTGAAATTGAAATCTTTTAGAAGGGGCATTTCTATTCCTTAATTGTTTATAACTTTTTATTGAAACGGCTGATTTAAGGAACTAAAGTGTTATTTTTGTAAAAAATTTTCAATGGGACGTAATTTTTCATTTTTCGTTGACGGCGAGTCGAGTGAACTGGTAGAAAGGTATGAAAAATATCTGTCAGGGGGTGCACCCGGCTATTTTGACGTGGACGAGATGGAGCGGATTGTGGAGTATTATTTGTCTTATGGACGAACAAAAGACTCCTTGCGGGCTGTGGAGTTAGGAAAAAGACTTCATCCTACCAGCGGTGTGCTCGATATGAAACGTGCCAAAATCTATCTTGCAACCGGCGATACGAATAAAGCCCTCCGAATTCTTTCTAATTTGGTTGAAGATTCTGATCCAGAAATCACTTTTTTGAAAATTGAAGCTCTGTCCAAACTAGACAGGAATCTCGAGGCGTATGAACTTGCCAAAGAGCTGGTTGATGACGAAAATGATGATCTGGATATATTGTGCATTGATTTAGCGATGATTTTTATGGGAGAAGGGAAATTTGAATATGCGCTGGAATTGCTTAAGGCAGGTGACAATCACAATCCAAAAAACATAGATCTGCTGTTTGACATGGCGTTTTGCCAGGAACAGAAGGTGATGCTTCCTGAAGCTATTCAGACTTACAATAGAATAATTCAGCTTGATTCTTTTGTAAGTGAAGCCTGGTTCAATCTCGGGCAGGTTTATTTCCTGCTTAATCAATATGAAAATGCGATTGAAGCATATGATTATGCATTGGTAATCAATGAGAAAGATAATATCTCGCTGATTCAGAAAGGTCATTCGCATTTTCAACTCGGACAATGGCAACTGGCGATTAATATTTATCTGGAATATCTGCATACAACTTCTGACAAATGGCAGGTTTGGTTGTTTATTGCTGAGTGTTTCGAAAAAATGGAAAATTTTGCCAAAGCACTCTACTATTATAAGTTATCTTACAAAGAAATGGAGGATAACTACGAAGCGATTGTCGGAATAGCTATCTGCCTGCTTGAAATGGATCAGTTTCAGGAAAGTTTGGAGTACATTAATAAATCGCTGGAAATAGGAAGTGAAATGGCGGATTCCTGGATCTATCTGGCTGAAGCAAAAGTTGGGCTGGGAGAGTATAAAGAAGCGCTGGATGCATACCATCAAGCTGTGAGCATTGATCCAAATCAACCTGATGCACTGTTGGCAATGGGCAATATCTATATGGATTTTGCTGATTTCAAAACTGCTTTGAAATACTACGAATTGGCATACAGTTTTGATCAAACGCTTGAATTCATTGAGCTTTTCATCGCAGTAGCGAGCTATTATACAGAAGATTACAGCAAAGTGGTTACCTACCTTGAACTTGCCATTCATCGGAATCTGGATGCTGCAAAGCTTTTCCTTGAATTATGTCCCGGAGCAGATGAAAAATTCCTGAGAATGGCTCAGGAATCTTCAAAAGAATAAGTTTATTGATAAAAATCAGACTGCATGAAACTGTACGGATTGATCGGCTTTCCATTAGGACACTCTTTTTCCAAAAAACATTTCACCGAAAAATTTGAAGGTGAATCAATTGATTCGAAATACGAACTCTTTGAAATTGAGACAATTGAAGAGTTCCCGAATCTTGTTCAAGCTCATGTTTTTTCCGGTTTAAATGTCACTATTCCCTACAAAGAAGCAGTGATTCCTTATTTGGATGAATTGGATGAGACTGCCCGGCAGATTGGAGCAGTAAATGTGATCAAATTCATTCGAAACGGTAAAAGTTTTACGTTAAAGGGCTATAATTCTGATGTGATTGGATTCGAGAAATCGATTTCAAAATACATAAAAACGCACTATAAGAAAGCACTAATTTTAGGTACCGGCGGAGCTTCCAAAGCAATTGATTTCGGACTTCGGAAAATGGGAATAGAAACAACTTTTGTTTCCAGAACTCCAAAACACAATCAGCTTGAATATAGTGATTTAAATAAGAATATTTTAAGTGACAATTTAATCATTGTAAACACAACTCCTGTCGGAATGTTTCCACACGAAGATGAGTGTCCAGACATCCCTTATCGCTTCATTACAACCGAACATTTGCTTTTTGACGCAATCTATAATCCAACTGAAACACTGTTTTTACGCAAAGGAAAAGAGCAAGGTGCTCAAACTCTGAATGGATTGGAAATGCTGGAAGGTCAGGCAGTGGCTGCCTGGGACATATGGGAAGGCATTATACATTAATCGAATTTTCAAAAAATCAAATTTTTTTTAATGATTTTCTACGCACCAAATATTAAATCAGATTTCACGCTGTCAGAAGAGGAAAGTGCTCATGCAGTTCGTGTGCTTCGTTTACAGGCAGGTGACGAAATTGACATTGTGGATGGAGCAGGGGGGCTTTACAAAGCATTGATCACGAATCCACATCCAAAACATTGTGAATTCGAAATCAAAGAATCAGTTCTTGAGTTTGGTAAGAAAAATTACAAACTTCATATCGCTATTGCACCCACAAAAAATATCGAACGCCTGGAATGGTTTGTAGAGAAATGTACTGAAATAGGAATTGATGAGATTACTCCAATTATCTGCCGTTTTTCTGAGCGAAAAATTATCAAACCCGAAAGAATTGAGAAAATCATCGTTTCAGCTGCTAAACAGTCGCTGAAAGCTTATTTTCCAAAGCTAAATCCCATGATTAGTTTCAGTGATTTTGTAAAAAAAGCAGATGTATCTAAAAAATTCATTGCACATTGCCACGATTTGAAGAAAAAACCATTTCAAAGTGTGTGTGAAAAATCAAGTAACACATTGATATTAATAGGCCCAGAAGGTGATTTCAGCCAGGAGGAAGTTGAAAGTGCTCTTTTGTGCAACTTTCAAGCAGTTTCGCTGAGTGAAAGCCGCTTACGAACGGAAACTGCCGGAATTGTAGCTTGTCATACAGTTTCTCTGATAAATGAATCTATTTAGAAAAATAATATTTCTTATAAATTTGAAGTTTCCAAATCCACATTTATAGTTTTAATCAGGATTTTATGGAAACACCAATTCCCACCTGCAAAAAAACTAAAACCAAATTATATTACATTCTGCCCAAAAAAAACGAATAATGTCACTTTTCGTTAAACAATTTTAAAAGAATTGTTTGCCTTCCTTTCCAACTATAACATAATCTAAATTCAGGTTAATAGATATTAAAAGAATGATTTAACATTTGAAATAATAGTATTTTTGCTACTCAAAATCAAAAAAAAAATTCTTTTAACATACATTAGTAAAATGGTTGATATTAAAGAACTTAACGAACGAATTGAACGCCAGAGTGCGTTTGTTGATTCTATAACAATGGGCATGGACAAGGTAATTGTTGGCCAAAAGCACTTGGTAGAGTCGCTTTTGATCGGTTTACTGTCTGACGGGCATGTACTTCTCGAAGGTGTCCCGGGACTTGCTAAAACACTGGCAATTAAAACTTTGGCCGATTTAATTAAAGCAGATTTCAGCCGTATTCAGTTCACACCTGACCTTTTGCCTGCTGATGTGATAGGTACGATGATTTACAGTCAGAAAAGCGAAGAGTTTAAAATCCGTAAAGGACCAATTTTTGCCAATTTCATACTGGCTGACGAAATCAACCGTGCTCCTGCAAAAGTTCAAAGTGCTTTGTTGGAAGCCATGCAGGAACGTCAGGTGACCATCGGCGACAAAACATATGCTTTGGATGAGCCGTTTATGGTACTTGCTACGCAAAATCCAATTGAGCAAGAAGGTACATATCCGCTCCCTGAAGCTCAGGTTGACCGTTTTATGTTGAAAGTGGTGATAGATTATCCGAAAAAAGAGGAAGAAAAACTCATAATCCGCCAGAATCTTGCTAAAGAACGTCCTCGGGTTACTCCAGTTCTTACTCCAAAAGACATTGTAGAAGCCCGTGATGTAGTTCGTCAGGTTTATATCGATGAAAAGATTGAAAAATACATCATTGATATCGTTTTTGCGACAAGATATCCTCAGGATTACAAAATGGAAAATCTAAAAGATATGATTGCTTTTGGTGCTTCTCCTCGTGCATCCATCAATCTTGCGCTGGCATCACGTGCTTATGCATTTATCAAACGTCGTGGATATGTGATTCCAGAAGATGTACGTGCTGTTTGCTACGATGTACTGCGTCACAGAATCGGTCTCAGCTATGAAGCAGAAGCCAACAACCTCACTTCGGAAGAGATTATTACCGATATTTTGAATACTGTAGAAGTGCCTTAATGGAAAATTAGAAGTTAGAAATCAAAAATCTGAAGAAAATAAATTTTCTGCCTTCTACCTTCTAACTTCTACCTTTAACAATATGGAAACCAACGATTTATTAAAAAAAGTTCGTAAAATCGAGATAAAAACACGTGGACTTTCGCAGAATATTTTTGCGGGAGAATACCATACTGCGTTTAAGGGTAGGGGAATGACCTTTGCCGAAGTACGTGATTATCAGTATGGTGATGATGTACGTGCTATCGATTGGAACGTAACTGCAAGGTTTGGTCGTCCATACATCAAAATTTTTGAAGAAGAACGTGAATTGACGGTTATTCTGCTCGTAGATGTTTCAGGCAGCCTGGATTTTGGAACTACAAACCAGTATAAGAAAGACATTATCACTGAAGTGGCAGCCACATTGGCATTTTCCACTATTCAGAATAATGATAAAGTTGGAGCCATTTTCTTTTCGGATCAGGTCGAGAAGTTTATTCCGCCTAAAAAAGGAAAAAAACACGTACTTCATATCATTCGCGAACTGCTTGTTTTTAAGCCTGAAAGCAAAAAAACAGATATTGCAGGGGCACTGAAGTATTTTACGAATGCCATAAAAAAACGTTCTACAGCCTTTATTATTTCCGACTTTATGGACAGCGGATTTGAAAGGACTTTGTCAATTGCCAACAACAAGCATGACATTGCGGCACTTCAGGTGTACGATATTCGTGAAGCCGAAATCCCAAATGTTGGAATGATCAAGATAAAAGATGCAGAAACAAGCGAACGGATATGGATTGATACATCTGATAAGCGTCTTCGCACTGCATACAAACACCAATGGAATGAGCGCCAGCTTCAATTGCAGAAGATTTTCAAGCAGTCGGGGGTTGATTCGGTTTCAATGAGTACAAGTGACGATTATGTGCGTGCTATGATGAAATTATTCAAACTTAGGGCATAGCAGAATGGAATTATGAAGGCATTAATACACACGATAATATCCAAAATATTTATGAAAACGAATTTATTTCGGATAAAAACCAATTTTCTTTTCATCGCTCTTGTATTCGCTTTTTTTACTGCACATACTTCATTTGGACAAGTTGTTTCTGTGCAGGCAAAATTAGATTCTACGCAGATGTGGATTGGAAATCAGACAGCTTTGACCTTTGAGGTGGTTCAGAAGAATGACCAAAAAGTCCAATTTCCTATCTTCTCTGATACTATTGCAGGAAATCTTGAAATTATACAACAGGCAAAACGTGACACTCTCAAAGTTTCTGATGACAATATTCAGATAAATGCCAAATACACAGTAACTTCTTTTGAAGATTCGCTGGTTTATATCCCTGCATTTCCTTTTGTTTTCAACGGCGACACAACATGGTCCAATTCATTGTCCATTAGAGTTATACAACCTTTTGTAATTGACACAGCATCGAATCAGCTGGCAGACATTAAGCCAGTTTACAAACCACCTTTTAATTGGAAACGCTTTTTCTTGCGTGGCTTGCTGGTAATTCTGCTGATCGGGCTTGCATTTGTTTTATATCTGCTGACAAAAAGATTTATGGGTAAAAAACCTGCTACGGAAGTTACAAAACCAAAAGTTGTGATTTCGCCGCACGACGAAGCTTTCAGCCGATTGGATAAACTGAAAGAACAGAAATTGTGGCAAAATGGCCGTGTAAAGGAATATCATACTGAACTAACCGACATTATACGAATTTACATTGAAAAAATGTTTAATATCGGAAGTATGGAAATGACTTCAGATGAGATACTTAACAACGTAAAATTCATGAAGTCTGATAAATCCGGGGCATATGAAGCGCTCAGACAGATGCTGTCACTGGCTGATTTGGTGAAGTTTGCAAAATGGAATCCATCTCCCTCTGATAATGAATTGAGCATGATGAATGCCTATTTATTTGTTAATCAAACGAAAATTGAAGAAGTAAAACCGTTGGATAATACGGTTAAACCGCAACAATAGTTAAATAGTTAAATAGTTAAATAGTTAATTAATTGATTAGAAACATTGATTTTATTAAAAGTAAAAATCCTAGCGTTTCTGAACTACGACTTTAAGCTTTAAACTTAATAAATGACTTTTCATAATCCCGAATATTTGTTTTTGCTGCTGGCACTGATACCCATGATTGGGTGGTATGTGTGGGAGGTACGCAAGTCTGACGCGAGCATTCAGATTTCATCCATTAAAAAGATGAAAGATATGCCAAAGACAATGCGTCTACGAATGAGACATCTGCCGTTTATTTTGCGTTTGCTTTCAATTGGGATGCTTGTTTTGGCTATTGCAAGACCTCAATCTTCATTGAATTGGAGAAAAGAGAGCAAGGAAGGTATTGATATAATGATGGCATTGGATATTTCGGGCACTATGATGGCTGAAGACTTACGTCCCAGCCGACTGGAAGCAGCTAAAAATGTGGCGATTGATTTTATTCAATCACGTCCGAATGATAATATCGGATTGGTTGTTTTTGCTGCTGAAAGTTTCACACAATGTCCTCTTACAACGGATCATGCCGTTTTGGTCAATCTTTTTTCAGGGATAAGATACGGCATGATAGAGGATGGAACTGCCATTGGATTAGGTCTGGCAAATGCTGTAAGCCGTATTAAAGAGAGCAAAGCTAAATCCAAAGTAGTGATACTGCTTACTGACGGCTCAAATAATCGTGGCGATATTGCGCCTGTAACAGCTGCAGAAATTGCCAAAACTTTTGGAATACGTGTGTATTCAATTGGTGTTGGATCGCATGGAACAGTGAATGTCCCTGTTCAGACACCGTTTGGGATACGCTACGAACAGATGAAATCTGAATTTGACGAGCAAACATTGAAAAAAATTGCTGATATCACAGGAGGGCAATATTTCAGAGCGACTAACAACGCCAAACTTCGTGAAGTTTATCAGGAAATAGATAAGTTGGAAAAAACGAAAATTAACGTACAAGAGTTCAGCAACAAAAGTGAATTGTATTTTATTTTCGCATTGCTGGCTTTCTTATTGCTTCTGACTGAGGTTTATTTAAAAAATACATGGCTGAAATCAATGCCGTAACATTTATAATTATTGACAAATAAAACTAGTAGGTTGGATTTGAAATTAACATTTTAACCGCTTACCATTTAAAATAATGTTTCGATTTGCACATCCTGAATACTTATTCTTGTTTCTACCGGTTTTATTTCTGGTAGGAGTATTTATTCATTCACAATATTTACGGAAAAAGAACACAAAACTTTGGGGAGTTCCAAAAACGCTTGAAAAGCTGATGCCGAACGTGTCATATGCTCGTCCACGATTCAAATTTTATCTCCAGCTTCTTGCTGCAGCATTATTGGTAATAGTGCTTGCACAGCCCCAATTCGGCACAAAAGAAGAGAATATAAAGAAAAAAGGAATCGAAGTGATGATAGCGATTGACGTTTCCAACTCCATGCTTTCGCAAGATGTTCAGCCAAGCCGCCTGATGAAAGCAAAACAGATTCTTTCTCAGTTGATTGACCGTATGAGCGAAGATAAAGTGGGAATGGTGGTTTTTGCTGGTGATGCCTACGTACAGCTGCCTATCACGACTGACTATAACGCAGCTAAAATGTTTCTTTCATCGATAAATACACAAATGGTACCGTATCAGGGAACGGCCATCGGATCAGCTATTGACCTGGCTATCAAATCTTTTGGAACAAATAAAACAGATGCAGGAAGAGCGATTATTGTATTGACGGATGGGGAAAATCACGAAGACAATGCTGTAGAAGCTGCCAAATTAGCTGCTGACAATGGAATAAATATTTTTGTTATTGGAATGGGAACGCCTGAAGGTGCACCGATTCCGATTGGAGGAACGGTGAGTTTCAAAAAAGACAAGTCGGGCAACGTGGTTGTTTCCAAACTAAATGAAGAGATGGCTGCAGATATTGCCAGAGCAGGAAACGGGCTTTACGTACGTGCCGACAACAGCGATGGTGCATTGAAAAATATTTCAAAACAGCTCGACAACCTGGCAAAAGCTGAATTGGAACAAAAAGTTTATGCCCAATACAACGAACAATTCCAATCGTTTGCATATGTTGCACTGCTACTGATGATTTTTGAATTCTTTGTTTTTGTCCGTAAGAACAAATGGTTCAGCAAAATTAGAATTTTTGATGCGAAAAGAAAAGATTGAAAGATCTAAAACTATTGAAAATTTGGAAAATGAAATTAGTTACTAACAAAATACTGCTGGCATTTTTATTTGTACCTCTTTTTGTCTATTCACAAAGCGAGAGTGATGATGTTCGTGCTGGAAACAAGCTATATAAAAATAAAAAATACACCGAAGCAGAAATTGAATACCGGAAGGCATTGCAGAAAAACAGCAAGTCATTTGAGGCAAATTTTAATTTAGGCAATTCGTTGTTCCGTCAGGAAAAATACAAAGATGCTTTTGAACAGTACAAAAATTCAATGTCATTAGCAGGAAACAAACAGAAAGTAGCTTCAGGTTTTCACAATTTAGGAAATACCTTTATGGCCGGCGGACAGCTTCAGGACGCTATTGCTTCTTATAAAATGGCATTGAAAAACAATCCGGGCGATAACGAAACCCGTTACAATCTGGCTTATGCTCAATCGCTCCTGGACAAACAGCAACAAAATCAGGATAATAAAGACGACAAAAACGATAAAGACCAAAATAAAAACCAAGGCCAGCAAAAACCTGAAAACGAACCGCAGAAAGAGCCTAAAGAAAAACAACCCGAACAGCAACAACCTCAGATGTCAAAAGAAAATGCACAGCAGATTTTGAATGCTTTGGAACAAGATGAAAAAGATACGCAGGATAAAGCCAAAAAAGCATTAGGCAGAAGCGGTCGGAGAGTGGAGAAAGATTGGTAAATGAATGTCTATCTACTATATCTTTCCTCTTAAAGTCTTTCACAAGAAGAAATTATGATCTAAAAGTTTGACAAAATAAATGAAACAAATTAATTTCATATTAATTTTTATTTTTCTTGCAACTGCTTTGAATGTATTTGCACAGGATCGAGTAGAGTTTTCTGCTTCTGCTCCGTCAACTGTTTATATGGACACACCGTTTCAGCTTATTTATTCAATCAATGCTTCAGCCAGGGATTTACGAGCACCTGATTTTCAGTTTTTTGAAATTTTGGCTGGTCCATTTGAATCCCGCAGTTCATCCTGGCAGTCTATCAATGGTGAGACTACTAGTACCGTAACTTTGACTTATACTTTTACTTTGATGCCCGGAAAGACCGGAACTTTCAAAATTCCGCCTGCCAACATTATGGTAGATGGTAAGAAAGTATATTCTAACGGCTTAACTATCAAAGTAGAACCAGCCGAAAAAGCGAATACTCAAACAGGTCAGGGACAGATTCAAAGAGGCAATCAACAGCAGTCTCAATCATCAAGTGGTTCGCAGAAAGTGACCGGCGAAAGTATCTTTGTCCGCACCATAGTTTCCAAAGCAAATGTCTACGAACAGGAAGCCATCTTGGTCACTTACAAGCTTTATACTCTGCTGGATGTATCACAATTTACCGATATCAAACTACCTGACTACAACGGTTTTTTGAAACAAGAAATAGAGCAGCCATCCAATAAGCAGCTTTCTGCCGAAACTTACAACGGACGTAGTTACGGAACTGTGGTTCTCTATCAGACACTACTTTTCCCTCAGCGTACTGGCGAAATTCAAATAGATCCTGCTAATTTCACAGCTTTACTAAGATTGCGGAATGAAGCGCAATTGCGCAGTATTTTCGATGATTTCTTTGACAGTTATTCCAATGTGGAGAAAACACTGACGGCTTCCGGCGCCAAAATTAAAGTAAATGCATTGCCGATTGATGATAAACCCGCATCATTTTCAGGAGCTGTAGGAAATTTTGATTTGCAGTCGTCCATAAGTACCGAAACTCTAAAAACGAATGAGCCTGCTACCATCAAAGTAGTGATTTCGGGTTCCGGCAATATGAAATTATTGAAAAATCCTGAAATCAAATTCCCTGACGCTTTTGAAGTTTATGATCCGAAAGCTGAGAATCAATTCCTTACCGGATCAGGAGGCGTATCTGGAACAAAAACCATTGAATATCTCTTTATACCTCGTCGCACAGGGCGATATGAGATTCCTTCAGCGGAACTTTCTTATTTTGATTTGAAAGATCAGTCCTACAAGACCTTACGAACTCCGGCTTATGTTCTCAATGTTTCAAAAGGCGAGGGTGGAGAAACTGTAGTTGGAAATTTTACCAACAAGGAAGATGTGACTGAAATTGCGAAAGATATCCGCTATATCCGTACAGGAAATATTGAACTGAAAACAGAAAAACGTCCTATTTTTGGTACAATGCCGTTCTGGATGATGTTTTTGATTCCGCTGATCATTGCAGCCATTTTATTTGTACTCTTGAGAAAACAGCTGAAAGAAAATGCTAACATCACGCTGGTAAAAACAAAACGTGCCAATAAAATAGCTCAAAAAAGGTTGAAACTAGCTCAAAAATTCCTGAATGAAGGAAAAAAAGAGCAGTTCTATCAAGAAGTCATGAAAGCAGTATGGACTTATTTGTCTGATAAACTCTCCATTCCGGTAGCTGAACTGAACAAAGATAATATCAGCAGCAAACTTGATGCTCGTGAAGTTGAGCCTGTGATAATAAAACAGTTTACAGATATATTAAATACCTGTGAATTTGCAAATTATGCACCAAATTCCGGCATTCAGGAAATGGGAAATGTATACGAAGATGCTGCAGACGCAATTGGAAAAGTAGAACAACTTTTTAGAAAAAAATGAAACGGAATTATTTGATATTATTTCTCACAATGATTTTGAGTATTTCGTTAAATGCTCAAAATGATTCGACTTTAGTGCATAAACTGACCCGAGCTAATGAAATGTATAAACAAGGGCAGTATTCCGATGCAGCCAAGTTGTATAGTGAATTATTAGAGCAAGGGGTTTCGTCAGAATTGTACTATAATCTGGGAAATAGTTATTACAAAATTGATGAAATCGGTCTCGCTATCCTTAATTATGAAAGGGCACTGAGATTAAATCCAAGATTCAAAGACGCTTCCTACAACCTGAAAATTGCTGAAAGTAAAATAGTTGATAACGTGAATTCTTCACCCACTTTTTTCATCAAAAGATGGATCAACGGGTTTATAAGCATGTATTCTTCCAATCAATGGATGGCGGTCAGCCTATTCTTTTTCATAATCACGTTGGCTACTTTTATGACTTTTGTTTTTTCAGTAACTCGTAGTAGAAGAAAATTATCATTTTACACTTCCATAATCTGTGCTGTCTTGTTTGCTATCACTTTTTCATTTTCTGGAATGAGAAAAGACCAGTTTGTGAAACACAATTCAGCCATAGTCCTTGCTGGTGCTGTCACAGCCAAAAGTGCTCCTGACACAAGCGGAACTGATCTTTTCCAGCTTCACGAAGGTACTCGAGTACACATTAAAACAACGCTTGGGACATGGGTGGAAATCAGCCTTGAAAACGGTGCTGTCGGTTGGTTGGAAGAAAAAGCGATAGAGAGGATATGATTCTGAGTGTTGAGTCTATCGTTGATTATCAGTTTAATTGAATGTCATCCTCAATTATCTTCTCATGTTGACTTGTATTGAAGTCATCTCACACTTAAAATATGCTTGATTTTTTGGATAATATTGATAAGCAATGGTTGCTGGCATTGAATAATGACTATGCCGCATTCTGGGATGGTTTGATGTATGGATTTAGTGAAAAACTGACTTGGGTACCGCTTTATCTCTCGCTGATTTTTGTTATTTTCAAAAAATGGAAGCATAAGGGATGGTGGATAATATTGGGATTGGTGCTCTGTATTGTTATTGCGGATCAAGTTGCTTCTGGAATTCTTAAAGATACTGTAAAAAGGCTCAGGCCTTCCCGCGATCCCGAGTTGGAAAATATGGTTGAACTTGTAAAAAACTATCGCGGAGGGCTTTACGGATTTGTTTCCTCTCATGCAGCCAATTCATTCGGATTGGCTTTGCTCGCTTCACAGTTATTTCGAAATCGAATATTCACGACTATTATTTTTCTTTGGGCTATTATCAATGCCTATTCAAGAATCTATCTTGGCGTACATTATCCCGGAGATATTTTAGGTGGAATTATTGTAGGATTATTTGCCGGATGGGTGGTTTATTGGCTCATTAAAAAATTCAAACCGGAAATTATCAGAACCAAACCGTTGAATTTCAATCAAGTGAGTATTCCAATCTTCGTTTTTGGAATAAGTGTATTGGGATTGGTGGTGTATAGTTTGTGGTTCTTTTAGAATAAAAGGAATATATTCTACATATCTTTCAGCAGAATATTTTCATTAATCGTATCTGTTTTTTCTTGAATAGCCAGCATTTTCTGCCAGAAAGCATCCATCTGCTCATTTTTTGACTCCAAAAACAATTCAGAACCGCGCATATCAATCCTTGTTTCCATCAGCTTCAATGTCAACTGATTAATATCAACTGCCGGCTGGTACACATTTTTATTATCGGGAGTTGTGACTTCTGAAATTATTTCGGCCTTTTTGAGTGTGTTTATTATCTGATTTACAATGCGGATTGGCATTTTATACTCCTCAACAATATCTTCTACGGTGTAGAACGACTCGTTATTTTCAAATCGTTTTACAATCACATAAGTTACAAAATAGGTAAGATAATTTTTGTAGCGATTGCTGATATTTTCAGAATCAAGTACATAGTCAAAGTTTCTAAGGTTTTGCGAAGTGTAAGAAATTTCCGCACCAATCAAAAATATCAAACACGAAATATTCAACCAAAGTAACAATAAAGGAATTGCAGCAAAACCTCCATAAATAGCGTTGTATCGGGTAAGATTTATCTGTCCGCTCACATAAAGACTTTGAAACAATTGGAATAAAACTCCAGCAATCATTCCGGCAATCAGCGCATTTAGAAATCTGACTTTTGTATTTGGTACAATCTGATAAATCAGCGTAAAAACAAGACCAGAAGTGATATAAGGCACAATAGACACTAAAAACTTAGTGAATGGAGAGAAAATTTCAAATAAAAAAGTGTCTTTTAGTATGTTATTTATATATATGGACAAACCGGCTGAAACAGCTGTAAGAATTGGGAAAATCAGTACTCCGGAGAAATAAATGGTGAATTGTTTAAGAATCGAGCGTGATTTATGAACCTGCCAGATATTATTCAACACCATCTCAATCTGCGAAAACAGATTAAAAACAGAAAAAATCAAAATAATCAAGCCAATTCCGATAAATACACCACCGCTCATGGTATCCAGGTATTTTCGTACAAATTCCATTACGGTAGGAATCATATCAGCTTGTGCTACAAATGTGTCCTGAAGCGTCGTTTCAATGGTATTTTCAATGCCGAAACCTTTTGCAACGGCTGAAATCAGGGCTATGAGCGGAACAATAGCAAATGAAATGGAGTAGGTGAGAGCTGCAGCCCGAACACCTAACCTGTCGTTAGTATACCCTTTTATCGAAAGATAAATGGTTTTAATAATATTGTAAAGGATATACCTGCTTTTTGGCAATTCTCCGCTCGTTATCCGCCAAATATCGAAGCGGATAAAAGTGAAAAATTGTTTGATAGCATCAGTCAGCTTTTTCATAAAAATGAGTTTGGAGCATGAGAAACGAAGCTCGAAGTTAAGAAAAATGCTGATAATTGAAACAACTTCGTGCTCCCAACTTCGTGCTTCCAGGTTTTATTAAAAAAAAAACAGCAGGTCTGTAAGCCGGGTTCTGTTTCCGTCAACTGACGGATGTCTGTCATTTATCTGGTTCCGTCATTGCTGACGGAATCTGAGCAATCTACCCTCCGGCATCGGACGAGCAATCCTACTGCGCCGGTTTACTTGATCTTGCAACCCATAAGGCGTACGGCTCCGTGTGTCACCACTCGGACCGGTGAGCTCTTACCTCACCTTTTCACCCTTATCCGTCAGTTGACGGACGGTCATTTTCTGTTACGCTGCTTTGCCATCGCTGACAACTTCCTGTTAGGAAATATGGTGCTCTGCGTTGCCCGGACTTTCCTCCTCCCGCATAGCGGAAAGCGACAAACCGACCTACTGTGAACTGCAAAGATAATGGTTTTTTAAGAAAATATTGTACAATGCCATAAAAATCAGCAAATTATTAAAAGGTTCTGGGTGTCTTGTATTTGAACAATTTTAAGTTAAATGAATGATTTACAAACTTTATTGACAATTTAATAATCTTATGTATTACATTTTTATATTAAATTTGTCCACATAATTATATCCTTATATTAAAATGAAACACAGACTTTTACTCTCGATCGTATTGGTTTTCTTATTTTTCAATATACTGAAAATTAATGCGCAAACGCCACCTGAAACAAATTATTTCACTGCACAACCTATTCCACAAAGGAGTATCTTTTTTGATGTAATGGATAGTGGAGTGAAAAAGCCGATTATTTGGGGTTTGGATCTTGCCTGGCTCAGCGAATCTAATATCCGTCGTGGAATAGCTTTTATGGGCGCTGATAGGGTAGATGTAGTTCGTGCTTCATTTCAGCCAACACATCCTTTAGTGAATGGAGAATTACAATTTGCTCAAACACGTGATTTAGATACCCGCCTTAATTTGATCAATTTAACTGGCCAAACAACTCAGGTTGCTTTGAATTGCGACCATCCCAGCGTAGATCCCTGGTACTTAGGAAATGCAGCTAACTGGGCTGCTTTGATTGATGCTACAACTAAACGAGTCCAAGATCGTGGCCGGACGGTTGTTTCGGTTGCACCTTTCAACGAGCCAGACTTTGGCTGGGGACAATATACAGGCCAAAATGGAATGAGCGATTTCTTCAATATTGCAGGCGAACTTAGAAAAAATACTCGTTTTGATAATATTAGAATATCTGGTGGAAACACACTAAATACCGATCAGGCATTGCCTTGGTACAACTATTTGAAAACAAGAATTGACGAAGGAAATACCCATCAGCTTGCAGGTAGTTTTGACAACTATGCAAATTTTTATAAAACCGTTACAGCCAATGGTCATCACGGTACAAATGATGAGCTTCATAATGTAATGGAGGCAATGGTTGGAGTTGAATATGGAATGAAAACCGGAATTTGGTGGGGAACTGCTGAGTATGCTCGCGGTGAATTTGTAAAAGCAAGCGATGGAGAAAGATTGGGTTATGCGGAACATCGCCCGAATTGGACAGCCGCTTCTGTTTACAGAAATCTGGACGGAAAAATCCAACTTTTTGGTGGAACATCTGAACGTCAGGCATCGACAACTATCTATAGATTCGTTTCAAAGGATAAAGACCTGTATTTTGATGGTTATGGTCCACAACGCGAATACACGATGACTCTCCCTGGAGGATCTGGCTATCAAAACGGGCAAACCAATGCAGAAAGAGTTGTTAATATCTCTTGGGGTGACGATATTCAGCCCATTATTGATGGAAAATATATTTTAGTGAATAGAAACAGCGGAAAAGTGATGGAAATTGCACTTGGAAGCACAAGCGCAGGAGCCAATGTACAGCAGAATGCATTTAACGGAACACCGCAGCAGTACTGGAATGTTACACCTGTGGACTCAAGAATTGGTGGTGATTTCAGTTATTTTTCAATTATTTCTCCACACAGTTCCAAGTCACTTGATATTAAAGATTGGTCATTGAGCAATGGCGGAAATATTATGATGTGGGATGACACAAAAGGCGGCAATCAGCAATGGTACATGGAATATGTTGAAGATGGTTGGTTTTATATTCGCAGTCGCCACAGTGCAAAATGCATTGAAGTTGCCAATGCAAGCACTTCAAACGGAGCAAATATTTATCAATGGGACAAAGACGGAGATAAGAATCAGCAATGGCGATTTATTCCGGTTGATGCCGCAGTAGAATTCGAAGCACCCAGCGCTCCAATTGGATTAGAGGCTGCTGGCAATTCAGAATCAGTGAAGTTGAGTTGGAGTCCCAACTTCGAACCCGACATTTTAGGTTATAATATTTATTGCTCAGAAACTGCTGGTGGCCCATATAATACAATTGCAAGAAACGTAAAATCTAATTCGTTTGTAGATAATAGACCAACAATCAGCGGTAATTATTTTTATAAGATTAAAGCTGTTGATAAATCTCTCAACCAATCAGAATTCTCAAGTGAGATCATGACATCTACCACTGGAGCACCGGATTTAGTATTGAATCTGAATTTTGAAAACAACCTGACAGACAACACAATTAATTCGAATAACAGCTCTTCGATCGGTACAGTTTCATATGTTGATCGGATTAACGATAATAAAGCATTGGTATTCAATGGCTATAATGCTTTTGTTCAGCTACCACCGAATGTTGCCAATCAGCAAGAAATTACAGTTGCTTCGTGGATTTACTGGAGAGGATTATCAAGCTGGCAGCGAATTTTTGATTTTGGAAATGGTGAAAACGAATACATGTTCCTAACTCCACGTTCAGGAAATGGACAAATGAGGTTTGCAATGAAAAATGGAGGAAACGAGGAGCAGCTTAATACTACTTCTGCTCTGACTATGAATAAATGGATCCACGTTGCAGTTACAATTGACTCAGAATCAGTAAAGCTTTATCTCGACGGAGTATTAAATGCCGAATCTAATGCGTTTACAATTAATCCATTACAGTTCAAACCTGCACTGAATTACATTGGAAGAAGTCAATTCTCGGATCCTCTTTTTAATGGATTCATCGATGACTTTAGAATCTATAATTACGCATTATCAGCTAGTGAAATAGAGAAGATTTCGAGTTTGACATCTGGAATTGACAATACTTATACTGAAAACGAAAGATATCTGTCACTTTTTCCTGTCCCTGCAAACGAGCGATTGAATATCAGCTATTCTTCCAATGATAGCAATCTCGAAACTAAGATCTCAGTAGTTGATATTTCGGGAAAAGTTGTAATTTCTGAACAATTAGACTTAGTCGATTCGATTTATTCTTTAGATGTTTCACAGCTTAATGAAGGAATTTATATATTCAAACTTACTAATTCCAAAGAAACGTTGATTAAAAGATTCGCTGTGAAACGTTGATTTTCCAACATATTAACGATAAAAAGCATCTAAATTTACTAGATGCTTTTTATTTTTATTGTTCATCAAATTTATCAAACCACACATTATCACTATCTTTGCATTGAAATTCAATTATTTCAGCCATTCTAAACTCTAAAATCGTAAATCTAAAAAAGATATGTATCAACTGACCGATTTCCTGCCTACAACAGCCAAGGAACTCAAACTTCGTGGATGGGATGAAGTGGATGTGGTGCTTTTTAGCGGCGATGCTTACGTAGATCATCCTTCGTTTGGCGCGGCGGTCATCGGGCGAGTGATGGAAGCGGAAGGACTTCGTGTTGCTATCGTGCCTCAACCAAACTGGCAGGACGATTTGCGTGATTTTAAGAAATTTGGCGTTCCGCGATTGTTTTTTGCCGTTACGGCCGGAAATATGGACAGTATGGTCAATCATTACACCGCCAATAAACGACTTCGTTCAGATGATGCATACACGGCGGGTGGTGAAGCGCATAAACGCCCAGATTATGCGACTATTACCTATTGTAATATCCTGAAAAAACTCTATCCCGATGTGCCGATTGTGATTGGCGGTATTGAAGCGTCTTTGCGTCGGGTTACGCACTATGATTATTGGTCGGACAAGTTGATGCCGGGCATTTTAGTGGATAGTAAAGCCGATTTATTAGTTTATGGAATGGGCGAAAAACCGCTGAAAGCCGTTCTTGCCGAATTAAAAAATGGACGGAAGATAAACGAACTCACTGAAATTCCGCAAACGGCATTTATTTCCAAGGAAATTCTTGAAAGTGAGATAAAAACCGTGGAACTTGTTTCGCACGAAGAATGTCTGCAAGATAAGAAAAAATACGCGTCTAATTTCCGGCATATTGAAGAAGAAAGCAACCGGATTAAAGGTGCACGATTAGTTCAAAAAACAGGTGATAAGTTCGTTATAATTAATCCGTTATATCCGCCTTGGAAGCCAGAAGAACTGGATGAAACTTATCGTTTGCCTTTCACCCGACAGCCACATCCGAAATACAAAAACCGTCCGGTTCCGGCCTTTGAAATGATCAAGTTTTCGGTGAATTTGCATCGCGGATGTTTTGGTGGATGTGCATTTTGTACCATCTCTGCGCATCAGGGAAAATTCATCGTATCACGCAGTAAACAGTCCATTTTGGATGAAGTGAAGCAAATCAGCCGAGCCGAAGATTTCAAGGGGAATTTGAGCGATTTGGGTGGCCCGTCCGCCAATATGTACAATATGCAAGGCAAGGATTTGAGCATTTGTGAGAAGTGCAAACGCCCGTCGTGCATTCATCCGGCGGTGTGCAAAAACTTGAATATCGACCACAGCGCATTGACCGATATTTATCGTTCAGTGGATAAATTGCCGGGAATTAAACGCTCATACATAGGCAGTGGCGTGCGTTATGATATGCTTTTGGCAGAAACGACAGATGAACAAACCACTAAAAGTCAGCGGGAATATATGCGTGAGTTAATCAGCAGACACGTTTCCGGGCGATTGAAAATTGCACCGGAACACACTTCCGACCAGGTGCTGTATATGATGCGGAAGCCGTCGTTCAATTATTTCTACCAATTCAAAAAGATTTTCGAGCAGATAAATAAGGAAGAAGGGCTGAACCAACAGCTCATACCGTACTTTATTTCGAGCCATCCGGCGTGCAAAAATCAAGATATGGCACAACTTGCCAACATTACCAAAGAACTGAATTTCCGCCTGGAACAAGTGCAGGATTTCAC